>DATMZP010000637.1:0-6220 GCA_035573595.1 Hyphomicrobiaceae bacterium | reverse complement strand
CAAGCCCCAGCGGGATGCCGATATGCGGCCGTGCCACGAGGTCGGCGATGGGGCGGAGGATCAGCCTGGCGAGATGGACGAGGAACGCCCAGGCAGCCTGCAGGGCCAGCACCAGACCCCAGGTGCCGGCGCGCGCGCCCTGCCAGGCCGCTCCGCCGGCCGCGCGCGAGCCGGCGACCAGCGCCACGCCGGCGGCCTGCATCTGCTCTCCGGCGGCGCGGCGCGCGTCGACGGCCTTCTGGCGCCGTGCCTTGCGCCGCACCAGGATGGTGGTGCGGATGTACTCGTGCCATTCGAAGCCCTCGGGCTTCTTGCGCCAGGTGAACATGCGTGGCTCCCTGGTAATGGGGTCAGACCCCAGCAACCGCGCGAAAGATCTGCGGCCGAATCGTGGCGGAGATGGGACAACTTTCAGAAGGGCGGGAAAATGGGCGAATGGCGAATGGGGATTGGCGAATGGGGGCTGGACCATCCTTCACCATTGGCCATTGGCCATTCGCCATTCGCCCGCTGCCCTTGGCAGCCTGTTGCCCCAGCCCTACAGTTCCCGGCAAACAAACCTGTGGGGAACGACAAGGATGGGCGGCGAGGCCTTCGACTATGTCATCGTGGGCGCGGGGTCGGCCGGCTGCGTGCTGGCCAACCGGCTGAGCGAGGATCCGACCGTCACGGTGGCCCTGGTGGAGGCCGGCGGGCGTGACCGCAACCCGTGGATCCACATCCCGGCCGGCTACTACCGCAACTTCTCCAACCCGGACATCACCTGGCAGTACGGCTCGGGCCCCGAGCCGCACCTCGACGGCCGCATCGTGACCTGGCCGCGCGGGCGCGTCCTCGGCGGCTCCAGTGCCATCAACGGGCTGCTGTACGTGCGGGGGCAGGCGCAGGATTTCAACGTCTGGCGCCAGCTCGGCAACGTCGGCTGGGGCTGGGACGACGTGCTGCCCTACTTCAAGCGCGCCGAGGACCAGGAGCGCGGCGCCGACGCCCTGCACGGTGCCGGCGGCCCTCTGGGCGTGTCGGACGTGCGGCTCAAGCAGCGGCAGCTGTGCGACGCCTTCATCGAGGGTTGCGCGACGGCGGGCATCCCGCGCACGGAAGATTTCAACGGCCCCGAGCAGGAAGGTGCCGGCTACTACCAGCTCACCAACCGCAACGGGCGGCGCTGCTCGACGGCGGTGGGCTATCTCAAGCCGGTACGGTCGCGGGGCAATCTCAGGATCGTCACGGACGCGCTGGTCGAGGCCGTCGAGCTCGACGGCCGGCGCGCCACGGGCATCCGCTGCGCGCGCAACGGCCTTCGCGAGACCATCGCCGCCCGGCGCGAGGTGATCCTGGCGGCCGGCGCCATCGGCTCGCCGCAGATCCTGCAGCTGTCGGGCATCGGCCCCGGCGCGGCGCTGGCCGCCGCCGGCGTGCCGGTGCGCCACGAGCTCGTGGGCGTCGGCGAGAACCTGCAGGACCATCTGCAGGTGCGCTTCGTCTACCAGTGCAAGGGCCGCGGCAGCCTCAACGACGTGTGGCACAGCCCCTGGCTCAGCCTGCGCGCCGGTCTCGAATATGCGCTGACCCGGCGGGGCATTCTGACCATCGGCGCGGGTGTGGCCGGCGCCTTCGCGCGCTCGCGCCCCGACGTGGACCTGGCCGACATCCAGTTCCACTTCATGCCGCTGTCGGCCGACCGTCCGGGCCAGGGCCTGCACGCCTTCTCCGGCACGACGCTCAGCGTGTGCCAGCTGCGCCCCGACAGCCGCGGCACGCTGGCGATCCGAAGCGCCGATCCGACCGCACACCCCGGCATCGTCTCCAACTACCTGGCGGCCGAGACCGACCGCCGCGTGCTGCTCGACGGCATGAAGCTGGTGCGCCGGGTCGTCGGCGAGCCGGCCTTCGCCCGGCACGTGCTGCGCGAGCATCTGCCCGGCCCCGAGGCCGACACCGACGAGGCGCTGATGGCCTACGCGCGCGGCTACGCCACCACCGTCTTCCACCCGTGCGGCACCTGCAAGATGGGCGGCGATGCAAAGGCGGTGGTGGATGCCCGCCTCCGGGTGCACGGGCTGGAGGGCCTGCGCGTGGCCGACGCCTCCATCATGCCCACCCTCACCTCGGGCAACACCAACGCCCCCACCATCATGATCGGCGAGAAGGCCGCCGACATGATCCGCGAGGACGCACGGGCTGCGCCGGCGTGGGCGGCATGATGGGTGGGAAGCGTCGCCGCGTCTCGAAGGGACGGGCGGATCAGCTTTCCCTCCGCGCCGCGACGGTTTGCTCGCCGGTGCCGTTGGATGGCGGGACCGCCGCGCCAGGCGCTCGCTGAACTAGAAAAAGGCGGCTCCGGCCGCGCGCTTCATTGCGTCCAGGACCCTTCGAATGTACACATCATAGAAGTCGAAATCTGCAGACAATCCACCGCGAGGTGACAGTCTGTTAAGGAGCAAAAATATCTGCGCCATGCCGATGCTTACAAAAGACAGACACCACACGGCCATGCCTGCGCAAGGAACACTGCGTCGATCTCCGCCCTGGGAGTTCATAAAATAGGCAAAAAGAAAGCAAAATTCGAAAAATGGATAGAACTCCATTCTATAGCGAAACGAGAACGAGATCGCGATAAGCATCAAAAGAGCGGACACACAAAGACCGGCCGCGAGAGCGAGCGCCCCGGCGCGGACATGCGTCAACAAGCATCCACGCCTGAAGATTGCGATCAGGAAAGCAAGAACGCCAAGCAACAGCACAGGATCGGTCAACAGGAAGCTGCTGGGCGGAAGCTCAATCAAATCTATCGCCCTTGCCTGAAAGCTGGAAAAGAGCAAATTTCCATCGCTTCCGCGAACGAACCATAGGGGAAAGAAGTAATACATTAATCCGAATCCGATGCGCTTAATATTAAAGTTTCCGTATTCCGCTATTTGCTGTACCCTGTCGTTCACCTCGGGCATCAGAATTTGAAGACGAATGTCAGAAAATGTAAGCGGATCACCAAATCTCTTGTAGTTGATGAATCCAGCTATCCCAAGGAAGCAGAGAACGATCAGGCCAGGCAGAACAAATCGCCACTGCCCCACGGCCTCCGTCCAGCGCCAGAAGAGAGGGATGGCACGCGCACGCCTCCGCGGCACCGAGTGAGGGTCGGAGCCCTTTGCGTCGACGTACATGTTGAATGCCATGAGGAGGGCGAGCGCAGTGCATAAGCCGATAGCCGTCGATATTCGTGTGAGCATGCAGATGCCGGCGAGAAGAGCGAGGATCGAAATCGCCCCAGCGTCCCTAAGGCGGTCAGATAAGAGGCCTCGAATGGCATACGCGACAAAGGCGGCCGACAGCGCCCCAGCCCAAAGGATAGGCTCCTCGTAGAGGGAGGGACGTAGGAACATGATCTGGGCACCGGAGAATGCTATCACCAGCAGGAAAAGCCAGAATAGCGGTTCGGATCGGCGAGCCGGGTCCGCATATCTGTAAACGGTACAGAGCGCACTGACCTTGCACAACAGAGCGAGACCAACGGCCAGCAGGCAGGACAACCGCGTCAGGTCATCGTATGGCAGGTCGATGAAAGGCAAAAAAGGGATGCGAATCAGGGCCGGTAAGATCCCAAAATAGGAATAAGTGCGTCCGTCCCTTATAAACGCCTCCGCTCCGACCGATCGCGGATCTACGTCGAACTCGCCACTCAGGAGCTGGAATAGCATGCTGTTGAAGACAAGGCCCAACGACCACTCTTCGCTTGGGGATGCGCGAGTCACAAATGCGAAAGAGCCATTTGTCAGGATGATGGCGTAGTACGAGACGGCGGCCGCAAGGGTCAGCGCCAGTGCCCACGTGCGGCGGTTCGACAAGCTTTGCATGAACAAGCATATGCCGCCATGGCCGTTGTCGATCCGTTAACGCGTTGCGCAGTCCTGCGTATCGCCCGCCCATGCACCTTCCAGCTGCTGGAATCGAGACAGGAGCCAAAGCTCCGTAGCTTACCCGAGCGCCCAGGTCGGGCCTCGCCATCCCGGCGGGGCTACCTCGTCAATGCCCCTCGCAGCGCCGCCGACAGGCGCTGCGGCTTGCCCGATACGGAGACCAGCACCACCGTCACCTCGGCGGTGAACAGATCGACGCCGTCGCGGGCGATGCGCTGGTCCAGGACGAGCGTGGCGGCGGTCGTCTCCTTGACGCGGGTCGCCACCTCCAGCACCTCGTCGATGCGGGCCGGCTTCAGGAACTCCAGCGCCATGCGGCGCACCACGAAGGCGGCCGGCTCGCGCCCGCCGGTCCCCTCGATCAGGGCCTTGTGGTCGTTGCCGATGAGGCGCAGGAAGTCGGAGCGGCCGCGCTCGCACCAGCGCACGTAGCTCGCATGATAGACGAGGCCCGAGAAGTCGGTGTCCTCGAAGTAGACCCGGATGGGAAGCACATGCCGCCGCCGTCCGGACGCGTCGGCGACGATGCGTCCGGCCAGATCGGGCCAGCGGCCGGCCGCCTCAGGCGGCGGCGACATGGGCTGCTGTAGCGGACGCCACAAGCGCCGTGGCGGAGACATCGACCATGACGACCTCCGGCGGCACCCCGATGCGGACGGGCAGGATCGAGCAGCCGAGCCCGCCCGACACGACCAGGTGCCGGTTGTCCTCGACAATATGGCCATAGGCGTAGCGGTTGCCAAACCGCGACGGCACCCGCGGCGAATAGCCGAACAGCCGCACCTGCCCGCCGTGGGTGTGGCCCGACAGCGTAAGTGAGACCCGATCGGGCACCTGCGGGAAGATGTCGGGCTCGTGCGCCAGCAGGACCACGGGCGCCTCGTCGGTGACCTTGGCCAGCGTGCCGGGCAGGTCGTCGACGCCCTTGCGCCCGTGCCTGAGGCGTCGGTGCCGCCTCTTGAACGCCAGCTGGTCGCCGAGGCCGGCGAGCCAGAACGGGTGGCCGTCCTTTTCCAGGCGCACCGCGTCGTTCTCGTAGACGGGGATGCCGAAGCGCTCCAGCACGCGCCGGCCCGCCACCGGGCCGCGGCGGGTGCGCTGCGCCGCCAGGTCGTCCCACCAGTCGTGGTTGCCGAGGATGGCGTGCACCCCCAGCGGCGCCTTCAGGACGCTGAGCGCCTCTGCCCACTCCTCGGGCGCGACCGAGCGCGTCTTGAGCTTGTGGCTGGCGGCAAAATCGCCGAGCAGCACGATGATGTCGGGCTTGAGCGCGTTGGTGCGCTCGGCGATGGCGCGGATGCGCTCGGCCGGCATCAGCGGCCCACCGGCGTGCACATCGGCGATGACGCCGACGCTCAAGTTGAGCCCCGGCGTCCAGCTCCTCGGGCTGACCCGGTAGCGCGTGACGTTCAGGCGATAGCCCGGCTCGACGGCGAGGCCATAGCTCGACAGGCCCACCATGCCGGCGCCGGAGAGGCCCAGCGTCTTGAGAAAACGCCGCCGGGAGATGCCCTGCACGGCCCTGCTTATGCCCGCCGTGCGGCCCCCCGTCTGCGGCAATCCATCCCTCATTATGTCCCTCGGTGCCCCCTGGCAGGAACCCGCCCATTATGTGCAAAGCACAAAAGTGTCCCCAGGGCAACCCGCCGGCAACCTGCGTGTGGAGCGGGGTCAGACCCCTCGCGACGGACGCCACGTCGAAAGGCGAGCCGTTCGAGGCGAGAGGTCTGACCCCGAAGGGTGAATAGGGCCGCGTTGAACGTCAGCGCGCCTTCAGCGCACCCCCCCCTGCGTAGCGCGCCTCGTCGCCCAGCTCCTCCTCGATGCGGATCAGCTGGTTGTACTTGGCGGTGCGGTCGGAGCGGGACAAGGAGCCGGTCTTGATCTGGCCGGCGTTGGTGGCGACCGCAATGTCGGCGATGGTAGCATCTTCCGTCTCGCCCGAGCGGTGCGAGATGACGGCCGTATAGGCGGCCGCCTGGGCCATGGCCACGGCATCCAGCGTTTCGGTGAGGGAGCCGATCTGGTTCACCTTTACCAGGATCGAGTTGGCGATGCCTTTGGCGATGCCGTCCTTGAGGCGGGCCGTGTTGGTGACGAACAGGTCGTCGCCCACCAGCTGGCACCTGGCCCCCAGCTCGGTCGTCAGCGCCTTCCAGCCGTCCCAGTCGTCCTCGGCCATGCCGTCCTCGATGGAGACGATGGGGAAGCGGGCGACTAAGCCTGCGAGGTATTTCACCATGGCTCCGCTGTCGAGGCTCTTGCCTTCGCCCTCGAGCCGATACTTGCCGTCCTTGTAGAAC
>DATMZP010000636.1:0-2891 GCA_035573595.1 Hyphomicrobiaceae bacterium | reverse complement strand
CCGGGCTTCGCGGCGGCGATGATGCTGAAGGACCTCCGGCTGGCGGAAGCGGCCGCGGAATCGGCCGGGGCGACCATTCCGCTCGGCCATGCGGCCGCCGGCCTTTACCATAAGTTCGTCGATGGCGGGCACGGCAGCCTCGATTTCTCCAGCATTATCAAGCTTATTCAGGAATTCCCCGATGGCGCGGCGGAAAAATTCTTACCGCCATCAACGGAAAATTAAGAATACAGAGGTTAACGTCACTAAATTGCATCGCTTTCGGCGGGAGTTCTGCTGTGAAAAAGGACTATCTTGAGACTATCGCGTTGGTGGAACGGCTGCACCGCGAGTGCCTTGAAGTCATTCGCGCCGACCTCGATCGGCTGGGCATCCGCGATTTGAACAACGTCCAGGCCCTCATTCTTTTCAACATTGGCGCCGACGAGCTGACGGTCGGCGAACTGACGAACCGGGGCTATTACCTCGGCTCCAACGTCTCCTACAACGTCAAGAAGATGGTGGAGAACGGCTACCTCATTCAGGAGCGTTCGCTGCATGACCGCCGGGCCGTGAACGTCCGGCTGTCGCAGAAGGGCCTCGATGTCTGCGAGCGCATGCACACGATGTTCGAGCGCCATTCGCAGACGCTCTCGACCGGCATCATCACCATCGAGGAACTGCACGGCGCCAACATCCTGCTGCGCCGGATCGAGCGCTTCTGGGCCAACAGCATCGACTACTCCTCCCGCAATCTGGCCGAGACGATCACCACACCGACCGCTGCCTGAGACTTCCTGAGGGGGACTACGTCTCGGGGGCTGCTGGCGGCGGCGTGCGCGCGATGAACAATCGCGACCGCCGCCGCCACGCCGCTTTTCCGCCAATCTGACTGCGACGAGCGCTGCGCGGCCCTGTCCCTTGTTTTCCGGCCCACCCGCTGATACACGGCGCGGCGAATTGGCCGGAGGCAGATCATGACCATTCCCAGCTTTTCCCTGAGCCCGACGACCCGGCTGGTGTTCGGCGTCGACCGCGTCGAGAAGCTCGGCGCCGACGTGACCGGCATCGCGGGGGCGGGCGCCAGCGTGCTGCTGGTGGCCGATCCCGGGCTGCCTGACATCGCCGAGCGGATCGAGGGCATCCTCAAGAAGGCGGGGCACAAGGTCGGGCGCTTCACCGACGTGCGCAGCGATCCGCTGGGCGCCCAGGTCGATGGGGCGGCGGCCAAGGCGCGCTCGCTCGGCGCCACCTGCGTGGTGGGGGTGGGCGGCGGCTCGACCATGGATGTCTCGAAGTTCGCAGCGGCGATCGCCCGCAGCGACAAGCCGGCAGACCACTATGAGCTGGCGAAGAACCCGCTGCCCCAGAACGGGCTGAAGAAGATCTGCATTCCGACGACGGCAGGGACCGGTTCGGAGACCACGCGGGTTTCGGTGTTCACCAACGGCAAGGACGAGAAGATGTGGGCGTGGGGCGACGAGCTGCGCGCGGACCTGGCGCTGCTCGACCCGAGACTCACGGTGGGGCTGCCGGCCCATCTGACGGCGGCGACGGGCGTCGATGCGCTGGTGCATGCGATCGAGGCCTGCACCATACGGCGTGCCAACCTGCTGAACGATGCCATCAGCTATCAGGCGATCCGGCTGATCGTGGGAAACCTGAAGCGGGCGGTGGAGGCGCCGGACGATCTCGATGCGCGCGGGGCGGTGCAGATCGCGGCGGCGGCGGCGGGCATGGCCATCGACAACGCGGGGACCGGCATTGCCCATGCGATGGGGCATGCGTTGGGAGCCATCGGGCATGTGCATCATGGGCGGGCGGTCGGCCTCTGCCTGCGGGCGGCCATCGCCTGGAACGCCGAGGTGAGTCCGGCCCGCCATGCGCTGGTGGCGCAGGCCATGGGGGTGCGGACCGAGGGGCGCAAGGAGGCCGACGTGGTGGCCGATCTCGGGCCGGCCTATGACGGGTTCGTGCGCTCGGTCGGGCTGGCGGTGTCGCTGGCCAAGGACGGGCTGGGTGCGGCCGACGTGAAGCGGCTGGCGGTCGCCACCATGGCGCCGGAGAACAAGTCCATGCGCGATTCCAACATCCGCGAGATCACGCCGTCGGATGCCGAGCGGATCGCGCAGGTCGTGCTGACCGCGGCGTGAGCCCGTCCAGGGAGGATGGGATCGTCGCCCTGCGTCCTTCGACAGGCTCAGGATGAGGGGTTTTCTTCGTGCCACCAGGATTTCACCTCATCCAGAGCCTGTCGAAGGACGCGGGGTGATCCTGCAGCCAGTGTAGGTCCGGAGATCTCATCCGGCCGCCGGCAGCAAATCCGAGCGATGGACCCCATGCCCAGCGGAGAGGGTGGGTTCGGGGCCGCCCCAGACGGTGCCGGCGATCTTGCGCGGCTTGCCGTCGGGGCCGCCGGCGAGGGCGGCGAGGGTGAGCAGGCCGCGGCGGAAGCGGCCGCCGAGGCGCGCGACCACGGCGGAGAGGCGGAGCGCGCCGGCCGGCTCGGCCGCCGCCGCGGTGGCGCGGTCGAGGGCGGCGTGGGTCGAGCCGGTGAGCCGCATCATCAGGCCGTGACTGGTGCCGAGCTCGTGGGCGAACAGGCGGGCGAGGAAGCCGAGGCCGGCCTGCTCGTCGGCCGCCGCACTGGCCTGGGTGGCGACGCGGGCGGCGGCGGCCAGCTCGGCGGCTTCCTCGGCGGCGAGCGAACGGGCGAGCTGGGCGCGCTGGCTGAGCGCGGGGCTCTCCGATAGCGGATCATTCGCGGCCTTGGCCGCCTTGGCGGCGGCGACGCGGCGCTCTAGTTCCTCGGGCGCGCAGCGTTCCTCGAGCCAGCGCAGGGTGAGTTAGACGTTCTCTTCCTCGATGTGTGGGCGGAAGCGGCGCAGGGCGACCAGGTTTTGGCGCAGTTG
>DATMZP010000635.1:0-2310 GCA_035573595.1 Hyphomicrobiaceae bacterium | reverse complement strand
TCTCTCCCCCGCCGAGACCATGGCCATTGGCACGGCCGGCTACACCGCCATGCTGTGCGTACTGGCCCTCGAACGGCATGGCGTCAAGCCGGCGAACGGGCCGGCGAGCGGGCCGGTGGTCGTAACGGGCGCGGCCGGCGGGGTGGGCAGCGTGGCGGTGACGCTGCTGGCGAGGCTCGGCTACCACGTGGTGGCCTCCACGGGTCGTTCGAGCGAGGCGGACTATTTGAAGGGCCTGGGCGCCGCGGAGGTGATCGACCGTGCGGAGCTGGGCGGCCTCGCCAAGCCACTCGGCAAGGAGCGGTGGGCCGGCGGCATCGACGTGGCGGGGAGCCACACGCTCGCCAACGTGCTCAGCATGACCAAGTACGGCGGCACCGTCGCGGCCTGCGGGCTCGCCCAGGGCATGGATCTGGCGACCTCGGTGGCCCCGTTCATCCTGCGCGGCGTGACGCTCGCCGGGATCGACTCGGTGATGGCCCCCAAGGCGGCCCGTATCGAGGCCTGGGACCGCCTGGCGCGCGATCTCGACCGCGACAAGCTCAAGGCCATGACCGAGACGCGCCCCATCGCCGACGCGGTAGCGCTGGGGTCGGAGGTGCTGGCGGGCAAGGTGCGGGGCCGGATCGTGCTCGAGCTGCCGTAGCCTGGGCTCGCCGGCTCGAAACACCGACCCCGATATGGCCGCCGTGGCTTGCCGGGTTGCACCGCTTGGCGGCCAACTTACAACTTGGACGGAGCGACGGCAGCAGGCATGATGCGCTGGGGCGCGGCAGCAGGCATCGCCGCGAGACGATCGCTTTTTACAGATCGACCCTGGATGAGACTGTATCGATTCAATCCCGCCGCGGTGCTGACGCCCTACGACGGCCGCCTCTCTCTTGCGCCGGCGCCTTCGCCGGCGGGGGCGATGCCTGTCGGGTCCTGCTCGGTCGGCAGCCTCACGGCGGGCGGGCGAGGACGCGGGGGCGGGGCCAAGGCGCCGTCGCGCAGCGGGCCGCTACGCACCTGCTCGGCCACCATCCGTTCCAGCTCGGGCGGCAGGCGGCTCACCACCGCCACGGCGGTGCCGATGGAGATGCGGCGGGCGAGGTCCACCACATGGCCGTTGAGCAGGCGGAAACAGCCCGAGGACGCCGCCCGCCCGATCGACCTGGCATCGTTGGTGCCGTGGATGCGGTAGAGCGTGTTGCCGAGATAGAGTGCCTTGGCGCCCAGCGGGTTCCTGAGCCCGCCGCTCATGTGCTCGGGCAGGCTCGGATCGCGCACGCGCATCTCGTCAGGCGGGCGCCAGTCTGGCCAATTGACGGTTTTGCTGATCTTCTCCGTGCCGGTCCAGCTGAACCCCTCGCGGCCCACCGAGATGGGATAGCGCAGCGCCTCGGTGGGTGACTCGATGAAGAACAACTGCCGCCCCTTGTGGTCGATGACAACGCTGCCGACGGGGTAGCGGCTGGGAAAGACGACGCGGCCGGGCGCCAGCGGCGCGATCTCAGGGCGCAGGCCGCCGGAGCGGACGCTCGGACCCATGGGACGGCGCGGCGGGAGACCGTCGTCGTCCCAGCCCCAGCCCGGAGGGAAGCCGCGGGAAGGCTGGCGATAGGATGGCGGCTGGTAGGGGTAGGGATAGCGGTGGTACGACTGGTCGTCCCACGGCGAAGGCCCCCATCCCCACTGGGCGAACGCCGGGCTGCTCATCGAGATGCCGGCCGACGCCAATACGAACGCCGCAACCGCCACGCGTACCATCGGCCGTTCCTTCCCCGTCACCCCCGCGTTCCCGACGGAGGACACCTCAGGGCAGTTGCCCAGTTGTCGGAGGTAGCAAGAACCCCGTCGCTGCGCAATTGGCCCGGCGGTTTATGCTTTAGCCGGCGCCGAGCCTATTCACTCGCCCTTGCGGAACGCATGCCAGGTGCCGTCGGCGCCGATCACCAGGCGCCAGCCGGTGTATTTTCCCTTCTCCTTCATCTCCCGCGCTGCCGCCGCCGGCACCAGCCGCAGTAGCTCCACCTCCGGCCGCGGGGTGAGCTGGCCGAGGGGTATCTCGGCGAAATAGGGCCAGACAAAGAGCTGGTTGTTCTCGATATCGGGGCCGCGCCGGACGACCACATAACCGGCGTCGAGGATGAGCGAGAGGGCCGCCAGCACGTCGCGGCCCTGGGTGTCGCCTGACGTGCTCTTCCAATGGGCTAAAGCGTCTGTCTTGGGCGGGGCGCCGATGTCGGGCTTGACGGCGCTCATGTCGTAGGCCTGGCGCAGCTCCTCGATCTGGCCCGCCTCGATGGCCGCCAGCAGCGTCTCGCGCAG
>DATMZP010000634.1:0-5553 GCA_035573595.1 Hyphomicrobiaceae bacterium | reverse complement strand
CCGCCCGCAGCAGGCCCAGCCCCAGGATCGCGGCCAGCAGAGCCGCGGCGGGTCGGTCGATCCCCATCGATCCGCCTGGCAGGCGGCCGGGGCGGGTGGGTTTGAGGTCTGCTGCATGACGGAGGATCGCTCGGTATGGCGCATCGATCGGGGAACGGGAGCCTTCGGGATGTCGGTGACGCCGTACCCTCGCCCACGGCGGCTCAGTCGGGCAATGGCGCCAAACGGCCGCGGCGTCAATAAGGTCCCGGCCAAAGGCCCGGCCAGAGGATAGTGACTTTGGAGACTGCGAAGACTTTGAGCCGCCCTCCTGATCGAAGCGGGCACGCCTCATCCGGGGCCGATATCGGCCCCGGCACTGGTGGCCCGGGCACCGAGCCGCCCGCGGAGCCGGCGCCCATGCCCGATCCCGCGTCTGGTCCGCGGCTCGACTGGCGCCCCCTGTGGCGCAGGGTCAAGCGCGTGACCCGCGGATGGCGCGTGGCGGCGATCGCGCGCACTCCGGGCTGGGTGCGGCGCCGGTTCGGCCGGCTGTTCTGGTATTTCGACATGCTGCTGATCGACCACGGCATCTTCCGCATGCTCTACGTCAACCGGCACCGCCTGGGCGCCCGCGCGTGGCGCTCGGCCCAGCCGGCGCCGCACCACATCCGCGCCCTCAAGCGCCGCGGCCTCAAGACCATCGTCAACCTGCGCGGCGAGCGCCTGTGCGGCGCCTACTGGCTGGAGCAGGCCATCTGCGAGCGCAAGGGCATCGAGCTCGTCAACTTCCAGGTCCGCTCGCGGTCCGCGCCGACGCGCGAGGAGATCCGTGGGGCGCGCGATCTGTTCGCTGCGATCGAATACCCGATGCTGATGCACTGCAAGTCGGGCGCCGACCGCGTCGGGCTCATGAGCGTGCTTTACAGGTTCTTCCAGGAAGGCGTTCCGCTGGAGCAAGCCACGAAGGAGCTGTCGCTGCGCTACGGTCACTTCCGCCAGGCCGACACCGGCATCCTCGACCGCTTCTTCGAGAAGTACCTGGAGGACAACAAGCGCCGGCCGATGCCGTTCCTGGAGTGGGTCGATACGGTGTACGACCCCGACGCGCTGAAGCGCGACTTCCGCGCCGCCGGCTGGGCACGCCGTCTGGTGGATGGGATTTTGAAGCGGGAGTAGGCCAAACCGTAGGGCGCAATGCTGCGAAGCGGCATTGCGCCGATACGCTCTCTCCTCGGGCGATACAGCCTATGGCAAGGTTGGCTCGGCGCAATCGCGCTTCGCACGATTGCGCACTACGGAACAATCGTCCATAATGCTGTATGCCGAATTTCCGTCGAGCCTTCGTTCCGGGCGGCTGCTGGTTCTTCACGGTCATCTCTTCGACCGCAGCAGCCGCCTGCTGATCGAGCACATCGATGTGCTCCGTGACGCGGTGCGCGACACGCAGCGGTGCCTGCCCTTCCACGTCGATGCGATGGTGGTGTTGCCCGACCACATGCACGCAGTGTGGAGCCTGCCGGATGGGGACTGCGACTTCCCGCTGCGCTGGCGGCTGATCAAAGTGGGGGTCTCGAAGTCCCTTCCCAACCGCGAGTGGCGCACCAAGACGCGACAGGCACGCGGCGAGCGCGGTATCTGGCAGCGGCGCTACTGGGAGCATCTGATCCGCGACGAGCGCGACTACGCCCACCACATCGACTACTGCTGGTATAATCCCGTCAAGCACGGCCTCGTCGCCAACGTAGAGGATTGGCCTTTCTCCTCGTTCCATCGCGACAATCCCAAACCGAACGATTTCAGGGCGTTCGAGCAGGCGCTGGCCAAGCATGCGCGACCGGGCGGATACGGCGAGCGCCGCCCGTAGGGCGCAATGCTGCGGAGCGGCATTGCGCCGATTCGCTCTCCCCTTGGAGCGGCACCGCTCGCCGCAGGGTCAGTATCGGCGCAATCGCGCTTCGCACGATTGCGCCCTACGGGCCGCGACACCAGCTCAATTCGCCTGGGCCTGCACGCCTTCCTGCAGGGCCAGCACCTGCCCCGCAAGATAGAGCGAGCCGCAGATCAGGATGCGCTGCGGCCCGTCGTCCGGCCCCTGCAGGCTGCGCAGGGCGGCCCCCACGTCGACGGCCGGCGTGGCGGCAAGGCCGACTGAGACGGCGACGGCGGCCAGCTCCTCGGGCGCATAGGCGGCCTCGGGGCCGGCCGGGACAGGCACAGTGACGACGCGGCGCGCCAGCCCGCGGAAATGCTCCAGGAAACGCGCGGCGTCCTTGTTGCGCATCATGCCGACGACCAGGCTGACCTCCTTGGGCGCCCGCTCCTCCAGCTCCGCCAGGGTCTGGGCGATGGCCTGCCCGCCGGCCGGGTTGTGCCCGCCGTCGAGCCACAGCTCCGAGCCGGGCCTGAGCAGCCGCGCCAGCGGCCCGTCGTCGAGCCGCTGCATGCGTGCGGGCCAGCGCACCTGCCGCAGGCCCTCCTCGATGGCATCGACGGTGAGGCCGAGCCATTTCAGCCGCAGCGCCGCAGCCACGGCGGTGCCGGCGTTGCCGATCTGGTGCTGGCCGATCAGCGCCGGCAGCGGCAGGTCGAGCAGCCGCTCGGCGCTCTGGAACACCAGGCGGCCGTTCTGTTCGAAGGCCTCGAAGTCCTCGCCCCACACCGACAGCGGCGCCACCACCTCGCGCGCCCTGGCCCGGATCGCGTCGAGCGCCTCGGGCGGCTGCATCGATACGACCGCGGCGGCGCCGGTCTTGAGGATGCCGGCCTTTTCGCCGGCGATCTCGGCGACCGTGGCGCCCAGCTTGTCCGCATGGTCGAGCGAGATGGGCGTGATGACGCTGAGCGCCGGCCGCGCGATCACGTTGGTGGCGTCGAGCCTCCCCCCGAGGCCCACCTCCAGGATCACGGCGTCGGCAGGCGTCTCGGCGAACGCCAGGAAGGCGGCGGCCGTGGTGATCTCGAAGAACGTGATCGGCTCGCCAGCGTTGATGCGCTCCACCGCGGCGAGCCGGTCCACCAGCTCCCTCTCGCCGATGGGGCGCGCGCGGCGGTCGGCTCCGGCAAGCGCGATGCGCTCGTGAAAGCGCACCAGATGCGGCGAGGTGTAGACGTGCACCCTGAGGCCCGCCGCCTCCAGCATCGCCTTCAGGAACGCCGTCACCGACCCCTTGCCGTTGGTGCCCGCCACATGGACCACGGGCGGCAGCCGGCGCTCGGGATGGCCGAGCTTGCCCAGCAGCGCCTCGATACGGCCGAGCGACAGGTCGATCAGGAGCGGATGCAGCCCCTTCAGCTCGGCAAGCAGCTCGTCGCTCGTGCGCATGGGCCTATCCTATACCACCCGTCATCCCGGAAGCCGAGGCGCCGGCCACGAAGCGCAACCCTCACGGGGTCCCGGGTCGGCGCGCTGCTCTCCTGCGGCTCGCAACGCTCCGTCCGGGATGACGGGTGAGTTCAGCTGTGAATCGAATCGCGCGGGCCGGGACGGGTCTTGCCGTCGCTGTCGCGCCTGTCGGGCTGGCGCATCTCGATGCGCTGGCTGTCGTCCACCGGCTCGGCGTCGATCACGTCGGAGGCGCGCGCCAGCGTCTCGATGGTGCGGCCATCCACGGCGCTGCCGTTGAGATGGCCGCCGCGCTCTCCCCCGGCCCCGACCTTGGCGGTGGCGCCGCCCGCCGACATCAGGCGGCACAGCCTGGCGAGCGTCGAGCGCAGGTTGTGCCGGTGCACCACCATGTCGATCATGCCGTGCTCCAGCAGATACTCGGCGCGCTGGAAGCCCTCGGGCAGCTGCTCGCGGATGGTCTGCTGGATCACGCGCGGGCCAGCGAAACAGATGAGCGCGCCGGGCTCGGCGATATGGATGTCGCCCAGCATGGCGTAGGAGGCCGTGACGCCGCCCGTAGTCGGGTCGGTGAGGACCACGATGTAGGGAAGCCGCGCCTCCCTGAGGCGCTGCACCGCGATGGTCGTGCGCGGCATCTGCATGAGGGAGAGAATGCCCTCCTGCATCCGCGCCCCGCCCGAGGCGGCGAACAGCACGAACGGCGTGCGCTTGTCCACGGCCCGCAGCAGGCCGGTAATGACGGCCTCGCCGGCCGCCATGCCGAGCGAGCCGCCCATGAAGCGGAAGTCCTGCACCGCGGCCACGACGGCCAGGCCCTCCAGCAGGCCCTCGCCCACCACCACCGCGTCGTCCAGCTCGGTGGCCGTCTTCGCGGTCTTCAGCCGCTCGGTGTACCGGCGCCCGTCGCGGAACTTGAGGGGGTCCTGCGGCACCTCCGGCACCGGCGCCTTCATGTACTCGCCGCCGTCGAAGAAATTCTGGAAGCGCTGCTGCGCGCTCATGCGCACGTGGTAGTTGGAGCCCGGGAAGACGAACTGGTTGGCCTCCAGGTCCTTGTGGTGCACCATCTGCCCGGACTCGGGGCACCTGACCCACGCGTTCTCGGGGATCTGGTGCTTCGAGGACGGCAGCAGGCTGCGGATCTTCGGGCGGACGTAGTTGCTGATCCAGTTCACGCCGAACGCTCCTTGCCGACCACAGTGATGACGACCTCCGGGTCGCGCCTTGGGACTTGCCCCAACCTCTTGGGGCGAAACCCATTTGCCGAAGTATTAACCGGACCGCAGTGCGCCGGACAAATCCTGCACCAGATTTAAGACGCCAGGGACCGTATTTCCAGTCGATTCCCCCTTTGGTCCGAGGGTGTTACGAATTGTCTCCACCAGCGCCGAGCCGACCACGACGGCATCCGCCACAGCAGCTATCTCCTTGGCCTGGGCCGGTGTTCTGATGCCGAAGCCCACTGCCACCGGAAGCTGCGTCGATTTCCTGATTCGCGCAACGTGCGAATGAACGGCCTTCACCTCCGGCGCAGCAGCCCCGGTGATGCCCGTGATCGACACGTAGTAGAGGAACCCCGAGGTATTGGCGAGGACGGCCGGCAGCCGCCGCTCGTCCGTGGTGGGCGTGGTCAGCCGGATGAAGTTGAGCCCGTGCGCCCTGGCCGGCAGGCACAGCTCGGCGTCGGCCTCCGGCGGCACGTCCACCACGATCAGTCCATCGACGCCGGCCGCGGCGGCGTCATCGAGGAAACGCTCGCTCGGGTAGACGTAGATGGGGTTGTAGTAGCCCATCAGCACAATCGGCGTGTCCTGGTCCTTGGCCCGGAACGTACGCACCAGCTCCAGGGTGCGCCGCATGGTCTGGCCCGCCTTGAGCGCCCGCAGCGAGGACGCCTGGATGGCCGGCCCATCGGCCATCGGATCGGAGAACGGCATGCCGAGCTCGATGACGTCGGCGCCAGCGCCCGGCAGGCCGAGCAGGATTTCGCGCGCGGTCTCGTAGTCGGGATCGCCGGCCGTGACGAACGTCACCAGCCCCTTGCGGCCCTGCTCCTTCAGTGCCGCGAAGCGACGGTCGATGCGTGTCGTGGTAGTCAGGGCCGAACCTCAATCTCAAGGAGGCGAATGGCGAATGGCGAGTGGCGAATGGGGTGCTGGCGCTCGATTCGCGCCGCACTTCCTATTCGCCATTCGCTACTCGCCATTCGCGCCATTACATCTCCA
>DATMZP010000633.1:0-2476 GCA_035573595.1 Hyphomicrobiaceae bacterium | reverse complement strand
GCTGACCTGCCTTATGTAGGTGCAAAACCGGCCGGCCTCCAAGCCCGCGCCTGCGCCTACGGCCTCAAGCCTGGCGTGGAGCGCAGCGGTGAGCGGACCGTCGTCGGACGCGGCGAGCGCGGCGCCGTAGCTGACGTGGCGCTCGTGCAAGGCGCCCACGGCGCGCTTGACGTGACGCGGCACGGCCAGGTCTCCCACGGTCATCTCGCGCAGATTGTCGTCCAGATCTACGGCGAACGCCTCGGTCAGGGCCTGGGCCAGACGCTGGCCGGCCTGCCCCTCTCGCCCGAGCCGATGCAGCACCATCACCAGATGCAGCACTATCATCTCGAAGCGCCCTTCGGCTGTATCGGGCACGCCCCAGTGCGCATAGAAACCGCGCGAGCGCGCCTGCGTCACAATCGAGCCATAAAGGGAGCGTGCTTTCTCGTGCCGGTCCCGCCACAACCTCAACCGCGTCAGCATGAGTGCATCCTGGCGTATGGGGCGGGAGCTTTGGTGTGACGGATCAGGGGTCGGGACCTCGGGGTTGGAGATAGGCGGAGATCGCGGCCGCGCGCTGCGTCCTGGCGCCGCAGCGATGCTGAGGGAAGTCTGAATGATGCGCTCGCCGCTCGACATGGGCAAGTCAATCGAGGAGACGCCGGCCGGGTGCCGGCCCAAGTCCGCCTGGCAGGGGAGATGGGCGGTGGGCGCCGCCGTAGCAATCGTGGTTCTGGTCGCAGCCTGCTCGGAGACGGTCACCAAGCATGGCCACCAGTTCCAGGAGAACGACCTCAAGGCGGTCACCTCGGGCATGAGCCAGGAGCAGGTCAAGACCACGCTCGGCACGCCCACAACCACGGCCACCGTAGGATCGGGCAGCGCCTACTACTACATCTCGAGCACACAGGGACAGTCGTCGTTCTTCAAGCCGGTGGAGAAGGACCGCAAGGTGCTCGCGGTCTATTTCAACCAGCTGGGCTCGGTCGACCGCGTCGCCCACTACGGCATCAAGGACGGCAAGGTGTTCGACTACGCCAGCCAGAAGACGCCGACGCCATCACGGGACGAGGGACTGCTAAAGGCGCTGTTCCGCAACCTGGGCGCCAAGCAATTCGGCGGCGACTGAGCGTCTGAGCCCGCTTCGCCTTACGCCTAAGTCACCCGCGCTGGCCTCATCGGCAGCGGTGCACCACCTGTTGGTTGCCGTTGGAGAGGTTGTCGATCAGCACGTCGTCGCCGACGATGCTGTAGCGGAAGTGCACGCCCTTCATGGCGTCGGGAGAGACCACCACGGTCTCCACCTCATCGGTGCCCTCGCGCTGCACTTCCTCCAGCGCATCGGTGACACGATCGGTGGGCCAGAAGAACTGGATCCTATTGCCGAACACGGTCCATGTCCCCGTCGCCGGATCGGCGCAATCGGTCGGCGTCCATCGGCCGTCGAGCGCATCGAGCGCCTGGCCCGCTGCGGCGCCGGCAGTCGCGGCGGCCAACGCGAGCAGCGCGGCGAAAGCCCTGGGCGCCAAGCCGTCGAAGCGTGTCATCGCCATATCCCTGTCCGCGCGACGCGCTGCCGGCCTGGAGCGCGCTGACGCGAGCGAGCGGCAAGCCCCGCCGTTTCGCACGGGAGGACCGCCTCCTTACGGAATGGCCGGAGCGGCCCGGATGCGGCCCGGGCGGCTCGGATGCGGCTCAGCTAGCTCCCGCCGTGACGAGGAGTCAAGCAAGGCCCAGCCCCGTGTCGGTCCTGCCCGCCGGACGTCCGAGCTCTGACAGGCGGACCGGGGGCCGGGAGGGGCGGCTGCTCCAGTCTATCAGATAACGGATATTCTATTCTTCCGCCATATGTATATCTGACGTCACATGGAGAAGCGTGTCGAGACGATCACGCTCCGGAGCTCCATGTCAGGGCTGAGTGCGAAGCCGATGGAGCCGGCAGGGCGAATCACTGCCAAAGAGTCTCAGCGGCCCCCAACGCGGGCGCCGATCGAACGAGACTTTGCGTGGAGCGCGCTTTCGCGGCGCACGCCAACAGAGAGGCCATCCATGAAGAGAGGATTCTTGCATCGCACGGTCCGCGGCGCGCCGGCGCACGGCCTTGCACTCGCCCTTGCCGTCGCCGCCGCGGGCGCCGCAGCGCCCGCCCGGGCCGACGGCCTACCGGGCGGCAACTGCTGCGCCGACCTGGAGGAGCGCGTGGCGGAGCTTGAGGCCACCACCGTTCGCAAAGGCAACCGGCGCGTCTCGCTCACGTTGAGCGGCCAGGTCTCGCGACAGATCATGTACTGGAACGACGGCCACACGTCCGACGTCTACTCCGTCGACAACGGCCTCAACACCTCGCGCTTCCGATTCACCGGAAACGCCAAGATCAGCGGGGACGTGCAGGCCGGCTTCATGATGGAGATGGACATCCGCATCGGCGCCCGCTCCAACCAGGTCACTCAGATCGACGACGATGGATTTTCCGGCTCCGGCGGCATCCTCGGCG
>DATMZP010000632.1:0-2501 GCA_035573595.1 Hyphomicrobiaceae bacterium | reverse complement strand
TACTTCTCGATCGACTACAAGGACGTGGCGACGTTCTCGATCCTGGCCATCGTGCTGGTCTTCCTGCCGTCAGGCCTGCTCGGCAAACCTGAAGTGGAGAAGGTGTAAGGCCGATGGCCCTAGTCGCCGCCGAGCGCCCCGGAGTTGCCGGCCGCCTGGTGGCGGCCCTCAAGGATGCCGCGTTGGCCGCGCTGCTGGCCCTGGGGCTCGCGGTGCCGATCCTGGCGCTGCGCATCGACCAGGACATCAACAACCAGCCGGTCCTGCGTGCGCGCTGGGACGACGTGGCGCTGGCTGTGGCGCTCGTGTTCGCCGCGCGGCTCGCCTGGCTGTTGCTGCGGCCTGCGCTGGCAGGCTCTGCCGCGAAGGCGCGGCCCGCCTCGACGGGCGCGGGCCACCTCGCCGCCCGCGCGTTCGCCCTCGCCGGCGCCGTCGGGCTGGTGCTCTACCCGCTCATCATGCTGGCGCTGGTCGGGAAGTCCGGCGCCATCAAGTGGATCGACAACTTCGGCATCCAGATCCTGATTTACGTGATGCTCGGCTGGGGCCTCAACATCGTCGTCGGCCTCGCCGGTCTGCTCGACCTCGGCTACGTGGCGTTTTACGCCGTCGGCGCCTACTCCACCGCGTTGCTCGTCCACAATCTCGGCTTCGGCTTCTGGCTGTGCCTGCCGCTGGCCGGCATCTTCGCGGCGCTGTGGGGCATTCTCCTGGGCTTCCCGGTGCTGCGGCTGAGGGGCGACTACCTCGCCATCGTCACTCTGGCGTTCGGCGAGATCATCCGGCTCGTGCTCATCAACTGGGTGCCGGTCACCAACGGCTATGCGGGCATCTCAGGGATACCCAAGCCCACCTTCTTCGGCCTGCCTTTCAACGCCAGCGACGAGGGCTTCGCTGCCACCTTCGGCATCGAGTTTACGCCGCTGCACCGCACGATCTTCCTCTTCTACACGATCCTGGCGCTCGCGTTCCTCACCAACTGGGTGACGCTGCGCCTGCGCCGGCTCCCCATCGGCCGGGCCTGGGAGGCGCTGCGCGAGGACGAGATCGCCTGCCGCTCGCTCGGCATCAACACCACTTCGACCAAGCTCACCGCGTTCGCCATCGGCGCCGGCTTCGGCGGTTTCGCCGGGTCGTTCTTCGCCGCCCGCCAGGGGTTCATCAGCCCGGAGTCGTTCACCTTCATGGAGAGCGCCGTGGTGGTGGCCATCGTCGTGCTGGGCGGCATGGGCAGCCAGCTGGGCGTGGCCATCGCCGCCATCGTCATGATCGGCGGCACTGAGATCCTGCGCGAGCTCGACTGGCTGAAACAGGTATTCGGGCCAGACTTCGAGCCCACGCAGTACCGCATGCTGCTGTTCGGCCTCGCCATGGTGGTGGTGATGATCTGGAAGCCGCGCGGCCTCATCTCCACGCGCCAGCCCTCCATCTTCCTGCGCGAGCGCCGCGCCGTGCGGGCCGACCTCGTCAAGGAGGGGCATGGCTAGATGAGCGCCGGAGTTTCCATTGGCGGGCCCATCCTTGCGGTCGAGCACCTGACCATGCGGTTCGGTGGGCTCATCGCCATCGACGATCTATCGTTTACGGCGGCCCGTGGGGAGATCACGGCGCTGATCGGCCCCAACGGTGCCGGCAAGACCACGGTGTTCAACTGCGTCACCGGCTTCTACAAGCCGTCGAGCGGGCGCCTCGTGCTGTGCCACGACGCCTCGCCGACGGCGGAGGAGCTCGACACGCTCACCCAGTCCGGCCGGCGCTGGGCGGCGGCCACGGGTGGGGCGGTATTCCTCTTGGAGCGCATGCCGGACCACGAGGTGGCGGCGCGCGCCAAGGTGGCTCGCACGTTCCAGAACATCCGCCTGTTCTCCGGCATGACGGTGCTGGAGAACCTGATCGTGGCCCAGCACAACCCGCTGATGGCGGCCTCCGGCTGGACCGTGCTCGGCCTCCTCGGCGCCCCCGCCTACAGGGCGGCGGAGCGAGCGGCGATCGAGCGCGCGCGCTTCTGGCTCGACCGGATCGGCCTCACCGACCGTGCCGACGATGCCGCCGGCGGCCTGCCCTACGGTGATCAGCGCCGCCTGGAGATCGCGCGGGCCATGTGCACCGAGCCGCAGCTGCTCTGCCTTGACGAGCCGGCCGCGGGCCTCAACCCGCGCGAGACCGCGGGGCTCACCGAGCTGCTGCTGGCCATCCGCCAGGCTCACGGGCTCTCGATCCTGCTGATCGAGCACGACATGTCGGTGGTGATGGAGATCTCCGACCATGTGGCGGTGCTGGACTACGGCCAGAAGATCGCGGACGGGCCGCCCGATGCCGTGCGCAACGACCCCAAGGTGGTCGCCGCCTACCTCGGCGTCGAGGACGAGGAGGTGGAGCAGGTCGAGGCGGAGATCGCCCGATGAGAAGGGGGCGAATGGGGAATGGCGAATGGCCAATGGCGAATGGTAGGGGCGGCGATTCGCCCAGCGCCATTCTCCATTGGCCATTCGCCATTCGCG
>DATMZP010000631.1:0-2421 GCA_035573595.1 Hyphomicrobiaceae bacterium | reverse complement strand
ATCCCGCCGGACGATCTGGAGCGCATCTTCGACAAGTTCCACCGCGTGCAGAAGGGCGACCGGGTGCGTGCAGGGACCGGGCTCGGGCTGTCGATCTCGCGCGGGTTCGTGGAGGCCATGCACGGCACGATTGCCGCCGCGAACCGGGCCGACCGCTCGGGCGCGGTGTTCACCATCGCACTGCCGATCGGGCAATCGGCCGACCTGGCGCGAACCGCGGCATGACGGCGCCCTCCCACAAGATCCTCGTCATCGACGACGAGCCGCCCATCCGCAAGCTGCTGCGGATGGGGTTGGCCTCGCAGGGGTACGACGTGCTGGATGCGCCGAGCGGGAAGGCTGCGCTCGAGCTTCTGGCCGACAGGCCGGACCTGGTGATTCTCGATCTCGGCCTCCCCGACGTCGACGGCCTGGAGCTGCTGCGCACCCTGCGCCAGCGCCAGGAGAGCCTGCCGATCGTGGTGCTGTCGAGCCGCGGCGACGAGGCGGGCAAGGTCGCGGCCCTCGATCTCGGCGCCGACGACTATGTGACCAAGCCGTTTGGCATGGACGAGCTGTTCGCCCGCATCCGCGCGGCGCTGCGCCATCGGCTGCAGGTGCACGGCGAGCGGCCGGTGTTCCAGGTTGGCGAGCTGAGCGTCGATCTGGTACGCCGGATCGTCAGGCTGGGCGACAACGAGGTGAGGCTCTCCCCCAAGGAGTACGAGCTGTTGCGCCTGCTGGTGCAGCACGCCGGCAAGGTGCTCACGCACAGGTTCCTGCTGCAGGAACTCTGGGACGAGCCCACCGACACGCAGTACCTGCGCGTGTACGTGCGCCAGCTGCGGCGCAAGATCGAGGCCGATCCCGAGCGCCCGCAGTATCTCTTGACGGAGACCGGCATCGGCTACCGGCTGCGAGCCTCCGACTAACCTTAAGATACGACAGGTGTCGAGGACCGGCGCGGCGCAGCTTTGGCACCGCCTCGGGACCGCAGAATGCGTATCGGGGCCTTCCTCTCGGCCGCCGACGTGGCCAACGGCGTGCGTGCCGCGGACAAGGCCGGTCGCTTGCAGGAGCTTGCCGGCCGGGCCGCCCACGCGTTGTGGCCAGCCTGTAGATCGAGCCGGAAGCGTGCGGCCGGCCCACGCCTGCAACCGCCTCAGTGCTGCCGATCTTGTCGCCTATTCTGATTCTCGGCTGGTCGACGAGATGCGGGTCTTGTCATCGCAGCAGCGTGGACGACCCCGCAGACGAGAAGCACCAATGCTCACCCGCTCCAGCATACCGCCCTGGGTCCAGAGCAGAGACGTTCACTTCTGGATGACGCACGGCGCCAGGCCGATCGCCTGCGTCGTGGCAGGTGAGGCGTTGCACGACGCCCACCCTGGGCACCATAGCGACGGCACAGGATGGACGGAGGCGCTGCTTGACCTGTTCCGGGCGCTGCGGCCGAATGTCGAGGCCGCGGCCGCGAGGAAATTCGCGGCTGGCTCGATCAAGCCCGATGGGACCGTGGTGGTCCTGACCGGAGACTTGGCCTGACCGGGTGTGTCCAACCAATGGCGCCAGGTGCGTTAACTGAACCGGTTATCCACCGGTTAATGGCACCACCTTACGCGGCTTGCATTGCGCTGCGACACAGCCCATTATGGAGTGCAGCCGGTGCGGTCCATGGTGGACCGCACCCTCAGCTTTTCGGTGACAGACCTCCGCCGTCCGTCGGCTGCCTGGCCTCTCCCAAAAATTGAGCTTGCCTGGGCCTGCGTGGGCTCATTGCTTTCGGCTTCCTTCACGCAAAGCGGGAAAGGGTTTCCCATGAGAGTCAACGGAACTGTGAAGTTCTTCAATACCGCCAAGGGTTTCGGCTTCATCACGCCCGACGAGGGCGGCAAGGACGTGTTCGTGCACGCCACGGCGGTCGAGAGGGCCGGCATGCGCGCGCTCAATGAGGGCGACCGCGTCAGCTTCGAGCTGGAGGATGACCGGCGCGGACGCGGCAAGCAGGCTGCGCAGCTAAAGCCGGCCTGATCGGCCGGCCTCCTTCTGCTTCACAGTGCAAGCGAACCCCTGGTCGAGCGATCGGCCGGGGGTTTTCTGCTTGGGCCCACGTCAAGCGCACTGCCGCGACGCGGCCTCTGACCCCGGCTCGATGGTCGTGGGCGCCGGCCCGTTGCGGGGCTGAAGCAGGCGGCCGGAAGGGGCGCGCTGGGCGCCCCTTGGGTGGTTGTGCAAGGTGCCGGCGGGCGGAGGGCGGCGTGGCCCTCAAGCTGGCCAGAGGGCTGGCCAGGGGACCGGCCAGGGGCTAGCCGGTGGCGCCGCCTCTGGGGTCGCCCTCGGGCAGGATTTCGGGGGTGGTGAAGAACACGCCGTCGGGGGTCGGGTTGGGGGTGGGCGTCACCGCCACCTGCGGCCCGGCCGCGGCGAGCAGCTGGATGCGCA
>DATMZP010000630.1:0-4931 GCA_035573595.1 Hyphomicrobiaceae bacterium | reverse complement strand
CAGAGCAATGCGCCGCCGCTCGTCGTCTCGGATCTTCAATATCTGCTTTCGCAACCCGTCTATCTCGCGTTTCCTGCGGACCTCGCTCGTGAGGTCCGTGGCGACACCAAGGATAATCTTGGCGATACCATCGATGGTGCGGGAGAACACCCATTTGGCGGCACCGCAGCACGCGATACCCGCCGGTGGCATGCGTCACGCGATAGGTTGTGCTTATCCAGATGTGGTTAAAGGGACCCCGTCGGGGTGCCATCTGCTGAGGTAAATGCCGGGTTCGTTCAACCTGGCTGCAGTTTGACCTTCTCGTTCTCGTCCAGCAGTCGGGTGCGCCGCAATTCGCCCCCCTGTTCGAGGATCGGGTAGGCGACCGAGGCAATGTGCGCCGCGATGCGCTTCAGGTCGCGGGCGATGTCGAGGTGCAGCGAGCTGGTCTCGATGCTCTGAACGCGGCCTTCCCGAAGGCGGCGCAGGTGATTGTCGGTTGCGGCCTGCTCCAGGTCGCGCATGCGGTCCTTCTCCGCCAGCAGCGAGCGCGCCGACTGGATGTCTCCCAGCATGAAGACGCAGGTGGCGAGATGGAGGTCGTCGATCAGACTCTGGTGCATCGCGGCAATCTCCCGCAGGCCTTCCTCCGAGAAGGAGAGCCGCAGCTTGATCTTCTTGGCCGCAAGCTCGCGCAGGCTCTTGTCCAGAATGTCGCCGACGTGCTCGAGGTTGATGGTGAAGGCGAGAATGTCCGAGCAGCGTTTCGCGTCGGACTCGCTGAGGCCGTCCTCGCGGCTGATGGCCGTCAGGTGCAGCTTGATCGCATTGTGAAGGCGGTCCAGCGTATCGTCCATGGCGCCGAGCTGGGCCAGCAGCTTGCGGTCGTCGCTCCGGAGCGCGTCCAGGAACATGCGGAGCATCGACTCGACGACATCGACCATGCGCAGCACCTCCCGCGCCGCGTCGGCCAGGGCGATATTGGGCGTGCCGAGCGCGGCGGCATTGATGTAGCGCGGCTTGCCGGGATCGTCCGGTACCGGGACCGACGGGATCAGGCGCGTGCACAGGCGTGCCAGCGGATCGAGCAGGCCAATGAAGATGACGGCGAGAGCGAGATTGAACAGCGTATGAAAGTCCGCGACCTGGCGCGCCGGGCTTGCCTCGAGGGCCGCCATGGCCCCGGTCAGCCAGGGCAGCAGCGGGATGGCGATAAGACAGCCGAGGCCGCGGACGATCAGGTTGCCCAGAGCCAGTCGCCGTGCCGGAGCATTCGAGCCGGCGGCAAGATATTGCGGAATGATGTTTCCCAGATTGGCACCCAGCACCAAAGCGAGCGCTGCGGCGGGCGTCACGATGTGCTGTGCAGCCAGCGCCATCACCAGCAGCACCACCGCCACGCTCGAATACGCCGCCCAGGTCAGCAGAGCCGCGATCGCGACATCCACGACGGGATCGCTCGAAATCAAGGCGAACAGATCGCGCAGCGCCTTGGCCTTCTCGACCGGCTCGATGGTGGCGACGATGAGATGCAGCGCCAGCAGAATGAGGCCTAGGCCGATCGCAACGCGCCCGAGGTCGCGCGTGCGCGTCTTGCCGCCCCGGTTGAAGGCAATCAGCCCGGCGAGCACGAGGACCGGCGCGACAGCGGCCACGTTGAACGTGAGAACCTGAACGATGAGCGTGGTCCCCACGTTTGCGCCCAGCGTGACGGCCAGGGCGGGGACCAGAGTCATGAAACCGGCCGCGATGAAGCTCGTGCACATCAGGGCCGTGGCGGTGCTGCTCTGCAGGAGCGCGGTGATGCCCATGCCGGCGAGGAACGCCTTCCAGCGGCTCTTGAGCCCGACGGCAAGAACCTGCCGGAGATGCCCGCCGAGGGCGCGCACGATGCCGCTGTGCACCATGTGCAAGCCCCAGAGCAGCAGGGCGATGTACCCGGCGAGATGCAGGAGGGCAAAGGTTGCCGGCATTCCGCTCCTCCCTTCGGATGCGCAACCGCGCGTCGGCTGCGCAAAGAGGAAAAGCGGACAGTGACTCGCCCGCGCCCCGGTGACAACCGCGCATTTGTCCCGGTCGGCAGAGCCCGCAGTGGCGCGCGGCGGCTCCTTGCGGTCGACACCTGTGGGAGAGCGGTGGAGCCTCTCGCGAACCGGGCGCCCGGGCGCAAACCGTCAGGCGTCGGCCGGCAGCGTCAGCGCCCTGGTAGAATGCGGAGTTCCGTTTCAGCCGATCACCGGCTGCGCCGACCCTGGATGATGAAACGGGTCTCGCCGCAGGGTTCCCTCCCCCCTTGTGGGGGAGGGACAGGGTGGGGGGGAGCCCCAGACCTCGAATATCGGGATTCCCCACACCCCTAGCCCCTCCCCACCAGGGGGAGGGGAATCCGCCGGAGGCTGCTAGGCCAGCTGGTCGCCGATGGGCAGCTGGCGGATGCGCTTGCCCGTGGCGGCGAAGATGGCGTTGCAGAGTGCCGGAGCAAGCGGCGGCACGCCGGGCTCGCCCACGCCGCTCGGCGGCACATCGAGCCCATGCGGAACGATGTGCACGCGCGTCTCGGTGGGCGACTCGTTGATGCGCACCAGCGGGTAGTCGTTGAAGTTCGACTGCTGGATGGCACCGTTCTTGAGCGTGACGTCGCCGTACTTGGCGAGGGTGAGGCCCATCACGGCCGCACCCTCCATCTGCGAGCGCACCCGCTCGGGATGCACGCAGTAGCCGCAGTCCACCACGGTGTCGATGCGCGGGATGGAGATCTGGCCCTTGTCGCCCACCACCACGTGCACCACGGTGGCAACGTAGGTGACGAAGCTGCGGTGCGCGGCGATGCCGAGCCCCTGCCCCTTGGGCAGCTGCTTGCCCCACCCCGCCTCCTTGGCGGCGATCTCCACGACGTTGCGCAGCCGCCCCGTCTGGATGGGGTAGGTCTCGAACGGCTCGCCGTAGTTCCACCAAGGCGTCGTGACCTCCTTGCGCGGATCGACGGTGCGCGCCGGGCCGATCAGCTCCAGGAGGAAGTCCTTCGGGTCCTTCCCCAGCTGCTGGGCCATCTCGGCCACGAACGACTGGGTCGACCAGGCGTGCATGACGTTGTTGACCGACCGGAACCAGCCGATGCGCACGTGGCTCTGCGCCTCGCCACTCTCCATGCGGATGTTGGGCACGTCGAACGGCGTGTCCACCCAGCCCATGCCCAGCTCGATGTCGAAGGGATGCTTCGGATCGGGCGCGAACGTGGACAGGATGGTGGGTGCCGCGCTGCGGTGGCGCCAGGCGATCACCTTGTTGCCGGCGTCGAGCCCGGCCTCGAACCGGTCCGCCGTCGCGGTGTGGTAGAAGCCGTGGCGCACGTCGTCCTCGCGCGTCCACACCACCTTCACGGCCGTGCCGCCAAGCTCTCTGGACAGGAACGCCGCCTCGATGGCGAAGTCGCACTTGGACTTGCGGCCGAAGCCGCCGCCGAGCAGCGTCGGCTGCAGCGTGATCTCGGCCGGAGAGACGCCCATCGCCGCAGCCACGTCGTCGCGGGCGCCGCCGGGGCTCTGCACCGGCGCCCAGACCTCCCACTTGCCGTGGCTCATGCGCGCCGTCGCGGCCGGGGGCTCCATGGTGGCGTGGTGGAGATGCGGCGCGTAATACTCGCCCACGATCACCCTGGCCGCCGAGGCCAGGGCCTTGTCCACATCGCCGACGTTGCGCTCGACCTTGCCGGGCTTCTTGACCTCGGCTTCGAGGTGCTGCCGGAACGCCTTGGAGTCGTGCGCCTTGTTCGGCCCGTCGTCCCAGACGATCTTGAGCGCCTCGCGGCCCTTGATCGCGGCCCAGGTGCTTCGGGCGATCACCGCCACGCCGCCCAGCGGCCCGAACTTGTAGGGTGCGGGCGTCGGCGGGAGGGTGACGATCTTCTCCACGCCCGGCACCTTCAAGGCCGCGCTGGTATCGACCGAGGCCACCTTGCCGCCCACCACCGGTGGCCTGGCGATGACGGCGAACTTCATGCCGGGGAGCATGACGTCCTGGCCGTAGATCGCCTTGCCGGTGGTGATGTCGTGCAGGTCGGAGACGCGGGTCGTGCCCTTGCCGATGTAGCGGAAGGCGCTCGCCTCCTTCAGCTTGATCTTGTCGGCGGCCGGCACCGGCAGGGCCGATGCGGCGGCGGCGAGGTGGCCGTAGCTGAGCTTGCGCCCGGTGGGCTTGTGCACGACCTCGTGCAGCTGCGCCTCGACCTCGCTTAACTCCACCTTCCACTCGGCGGCGGCCGCCTGCTCCAGCATGGCCCTCGCCGCGGCGCCGCACTGGCGCATCGGCTGGATCCAGTGGCGCACACTGCGCGAGCCGTCGGTGTCCTGGTTGCCGTAGGTACGCTCGTCGCCGGGCGCCTGCACCACGCGCACTTTCGCCCAGTCGGCCTCAAGCTCGTCGGCGAGCATCATGGGCAGCGCGGTGCGGGCGGCGCCGTTGCCCATCTCGGCGCGGGCGGCGACGATCGTCACCGTGCCGTCGCCACCGATGGACACGAACACCTTGGGGTTGTTCACCACGCCGTTCGGCATGGCGGTGCCGCCGGTCGGATAGTCGGCGAGCGCCGCTTTGACGCCCGGGACTTGCGCGGCCAGCACGAGACCGCCGGTAGCGGCTACGCCCTTGAGCAGACCGCGCCGGCTGACGTTGATAATCTTCGCCCTGGTGTGGGTGTTGAGCTCGGTCATGGTCAGGCCCCCCGAGCAGCGGCGCGCACGGCCGCGTGGATACGCTGGTAGCAGCCGCAGCGGCAGAGATTGCCCGTCATGGCCTCGGTGATCTGGGCGTCGGTCGGCCCCGGCGTCTTCGCCAGGAAGGCCGCGGCATTCATGATCTGGCCGGCCTGGCAGTAGCCGCACTGCGGCACGCCCTGGTCGCGCCAAGCGACCTGAACCGGATGATCGCCCTTGGGGCTCAGCCCCTCGATG
>DATMZP010000629.1:0-2833 GCA_035573595.1 Hyphomicrobiaceae bacterium | reverse complement strand
CAAGTGGCTGCGGGGCCACTTCCTTCAAGAGCTCGTCGACGACGCGGACGTTGTGCGGCTCACCGAAAAAGTCGGCGATCGCCTCGGCCACCACCTCGCCGATCCCCTCGATGTTGTCGAGCTCCTTAAACGCCTCGCTGTCCTTGCCTTTGGCGGCATCGATCATCGACTGGCGGAAGTGCTCGATCGAACCGTAGAAGCGGGCAAGCAGCTTGGCGGTCGTCTCGCCGACGTGGCGGATGCCGAGTGCGAAGATGAAGCGGTCGAGGGCGATGCTGCGGCGGGCGGCGATGGCGTTGAACAGCTTGGTCGCCGACTGCGGCCCCCAGCCCTCACGCTCCTCCAAGCGGTTGGTGGAGCGAGCGTCGCGGGCCGCCAGCGTGAAGATGTCGTCCGGCGACTGGATGAGGCCGTCGTCGTAGAACGCCTGAATGTTCTTCTCGCCGAGGCCCTCGATGTCGAAGGCGTTGCGGGAGACGAAGTGTTTGAGCCGTTCCTTCCTCTGCGCCGGGCAGATGAGCCCGCCAGTGCAGCGGCGAACCACGTCGGCGCGACCGGTCTTGGCGTCGGTCTCGCGCACCGCCTTGCTGCCGCAGGCCGGGCACACCTCGGGCATCCGATACGGCTTAGCGTCCCTGGGACGCTTTTCCAGCACCACGCCCAGCACCTGTGGGATCACATCGCCGGCGCGCCGCACCATCACCGTGTCGCCGACGCGGATGTCCTTGCGGGCGATCTCGTCCTCGTTGTGCAGCGTGGCGTTGGAGACGACGACGCCACCCACCGTCACCGGCTCCAGCTTGGCGGCCGGCGTGAGCGCGCCCGTGCGGCCCACCTGGATGGTGATGTCGAGCAGCCTGGTGACGGCCTCCTCGGCGGGGAACTTATGGGCAATGGCCCAGCGCGGGGCGCGCGAGACGAAGCCCAGGCGCTCCTGCCAGTCGAGCCGGTTCACCTTGTAGACCACGCCGTCGATGTCGTAGCCGAGGTCGGCGCGGGCCAGCCCGATTTCGCGGTAGAAGGCGAGCATCTCCTCGATGGTTGCGCACACCCGCATCAGCGGGTTGATGGGCAGGCCCCAGGCGCCGAACGCCCCGATCACGCGGGATTGGGTCTTGGCCGGCAGCGTGCTGGCCAGACCCCAGGCGTAAGCGAAGAAGCGCAGGGGGCGGCGCGCGGTGATGGAGGCGTCGAGCTGGCGCAGCGAGCCGGCCGCGGCGTTCCTCGGGTTGGCGAACACCTTGCCGCCGTTGGCGGCCTGCTCCTCGTTGAGCGTCTTGAAATCGGCGTGGGGCAGGTAGATCTCGCCGCGCACCTCGATGCGGTCCGGCACGCCTTTGCCGGTGAGCCGCTGCGGCACCTGGCGGATGGTGCGCACGTTGGCCGTGACGTTCTCGCCCTCCTCGCCGTCGCCGCGGGTGGCGGCCAGCGCGAGGCGTCCCTTGTCGTAGGTGAGGGAGATGGAGAGGCCGTCGATCTTGGGCTCCGCCACCACCTCCACCGGCTCTTGCGTGCCGAGCCCAAGGAAGCGGCGCACGCGGGCCGCGAACTCGGCCACCTCCTCGTCGGCGAAGGCGTTGCCCAGGGAGAGCATGGGCACCGCATCGCGCACCTTGCCGAACGCCGCCACCGGCGCCGCGCCGACGCGCTGCGAGGGGCTGTCAGGCCGCACCAGAGCCGGGAAGCGCGCCTCGATGGCGGCGTTGCGCTCGCGCAGGGCGTCGTACTCGGCGTCGGAGACCGCCGGCGCGTCGTGGCGGTAGTAGAGGTCGTCGTGACGGGCGATCTCCTTGGCCAGCCGTTCCAGCTCGGCCTTGGCCTGGGCCTCCGTGAGATCGCCGATGGGTCGGGTCGAATCGCGCGATGTCATGCCGGCGATCCTGCCTCCGCCGGGGCGAAGATTCCAGCCTGAAGAGCCGCGCCTGAAGAGCCGGGCCTGAAGCCGGGCCAACCAGCCCCCGTGCGCAGCGGCCGGCGCCTGGGCCGCCTCGCCTAGGCGCCTCCTGGGGGGCCACGGGGGGCTACGGGGGGCTAGCCGCCGGCGAAGCCCAGGGGCGGCCTGCCGCCGGGAGTGCGCGCAGTCGGCACGCCGTCCTTGGGCGCCGGCATGTCGTCCGGGTGCGGCTGGCCGGGGGCCGGTGCCTTCGGCTCCACCTCCGGCTGCGACTTGGAGCCCGGCGTCAGCGCCTTCAGCGTCTTGGTGAACCAGGAATCGCCGGCTATGGACGGGCTCACGCCGCCGCTCTTCAGGAGCGCGTAGGACCGCTTGTACCAGTCGGAGTTCGGGAAGTTGTGGCCCAGCACCGCGCCCGCCGCCTGCGCCTCGGGCACGATGCCCAGCGTCATGTTGGCCTCGACGATGCGGTAGAGCGCCTCCTCCACCTGCGGTGTGGTCTGGAAATCGCTCACCACCGTCTTGAAGCGGTTGATGGCACCCACGTAGTTCTTGTTGGTGAGGTAGTAGCGGCCGACGTTCATCTCCGACGCCGCCAGGATGTCCTCGGCGATGCGGATGCGGTTCTGGGCCTGCTTGGCGTAGGGGCTGTCGGGGTAGCGCTGCGCCAGCTGCTTGAGCTCCAGCAGGGCCCTGCGGGTGGCGGTCTGGTCGCGCTGCGGATCCTTGATGTCGTCGAAGTTGGCCGAAGCGATGATGTGGTGGGCCAGCGCGGCGTCCTTGGTGCCCGGATGCATGGTGGTGTAGCGCTTGCCCGCGGCGATCGCCTCCGGGAACTTGCCCGCCTTGTAGTAGGCATAGGCCGCCATCACCACCGCCCGGCGCGCCTCGGGGGCGTAGGGGTGGTCGCGGTCCAGATCCTCGAACCGCTTGGCGGCG
>DATMZP010000628.1:0-2405 GCA_035573595.1 Hyphomicrobiaceae bacterium | reverse complement strand
TGCTCGCCGACAACAAGCCAGGCCTGCACCTCGCAGGGCAGGCCGCGACCGTGCACGCGCTGCTGGCCCAGTTCCCGGCCGAGGCCAGCGCCACGGATGCGGAGCTGGCGGGGCTGATCGCGGCCGATGAGCTGGCCCGTGGGTCGCTCGAAGCGGCGGAGCGGTACCTGCGACTGGCGGAGCGGGGATCGGCGTCGGTGGAGGCTAGCCGGCGCGGGCAGTTTCAGGTTCTGCTCGGCGTCATACGGCTGCTTCACGCCCGGCAGCGCGGGAACCTGCCGGAAGTCGCCAAGGAAGCGCAGGGCCTGCAGGCCCTGGCCGAGGCCCCGCTAGCGGCACAGCTCGGCCTGGGCGAGGAGATGCGCGCGCTGGCACTGATCAGCCTAGGCAGCACTGAGGTCTGGACTACGCGGTTCGAGGCAGCGGAGCGGCACCTGGACCAGGGGATAGCGCTGGCGCGCCGCATCGGGCGGCCGTTCCTAGAGTTCACCGGACTGGCGTACCAGGCAGCTGTTGAGATCTACCGCTCGGCCGCACGGGCAGCCGAGCGCAGCATGCAAGCCATCGAACTGGCTCGGCGGCACGGCTGGACCGAAGACCCAGCCGCGGGCATCGCGTACCTGACCTTCGGATCGGTGCTGGTTGGGCAGGGCAGGCCTGAGGAGGCGGAGGCCTGGGTTCAGCGCGCCGAGCGAACTGTCACAGAGGATGCGGAGCCCGCGGCGAGGCTGGCGGTGCAGTACTTCCGCGGACGGCTCGAGCTCGGGCGCGGCCGGGACGCCGATGCGCTAGTTGCATTCCGGGCTGCCGAGCACCTCGCCGAGCGCCTGGATGCACCAAACCTGCTCTTGGCCCGGGCGCGGGCCATGCTGCTGTACATCCTGGCCCGTCTCGGGGATACCGAGGCGGCCGAGCAAATCCTGGTCGGCTTCGGCAGTCAAGACCGGGAACGCGGAGAGATACGCACTGCCGCAGCCGCGCTGCGGCTAGCGCAAGGTAACCCCAGTGCGGCGGCCGCCACGCTTGCACCGGTCCTCGACGGCTCAGCTTCGGCACTCCCCTGGGGCTGGCTACCTCATGCCTTTTTGCTAGAGGCAATAGCCCAGGACGCGCTCGGCGACCCGGTCGCCGCCGGCCGCGCCCTCGAGCGCGCCCTCGACCTCGCTGAACCCGACAGCGCGCTGTTCTTGTTCCTGCTAGATCCCGCGCCCGATCTGCTCAAGCGCCATGCCCGGCAGCGCACCGCCCACGGCGCCATGATCGCCAAGATCCTCAGCCTGCTGGCCGGACAGGCCGCCGGATCGCCGCCCGGCATGCCCCAACCGCCGCTTGCGCCGCTGAGCCATAGCGAGATCCGGGTGCTGCGCTATCTGCCGACCAACCTGTCCATGCCGGAGATCGCGAATGAACTGTCCATCTCGCACAACACCGTCAGAACGCACATGCGCCACATGTACGCCAAGCTCGGCACGCACCGCCGAGCTGACACTGTCGCGCGCGCCCGCGACCTCGGCCTGCTAGCCCCCTCCCCGCTCAAGGGCCCGGTCCAGTTCTCGTGACTGAAGGCGTCGGCCACGCCGGAGCGACGTGGCCATGCCGGAGAAGGCCCACGCGGTTGACAAATCGCCAACGAAGCGCACAAGCGGTCATGCACGAGGCAATTACCAGTGCCACCCTTGTCAGAGCAGCGTGCGCGTTGTGGCGCGCCAGGCGGCGACGGGTCTGCCGATCACCTAACGCTAGCGTTACGCGTCGCCGACCACAACGCACGCAGATTATCCAGATCTGCGACCTGCACCGACTCCACCGCCGCGGCAGGAGACCGCGCATAAGGCGGGTACGCGCGTGTTATCTCCGAATCCCTCTCTCACTCAGCGTGATGTCATTCCGTCTGCGTGACCTCTGACCAATCCGTCGAGTACACCTCGCGCCACCGACATGAGGCGGAGGAGTTAGGCCTCGACTTGTTGGCCGTGGGCAGGTTGGTGCGATCAGCGGCCGACGCAGGACCACGTGAACCTGCTCCCCAGCGAGCTTAAGAATCGCTCAGGCGAGAGAAGGCAATGACCGACATCGCGGCGCTGGCCGCAACGATAGTAAACGGGCACGCTCTCGCGTCTGCACGGGTGCGGGCGCCGCACTCCAGTCATCCGGCAGCTTCTGCGGGAGCTCCCCGGCGCTGTTTCGGCTGGAAGATCTGGTCCATGATCTCGGCACCGGTCGTGATCACAGGACGCAGTTCGCGGCGGTAAACCACCTCGGTGGTGCGCGAGCTGGCGTGTCCGGCCAGGCGGGCGATCTCCTCGACCGGGACGCCCTGGTAGCTCATCATACTGACGAACGAGGTCCGCAGCTCCTTCGGGACCCAGCGGGCACCCAGCCCGGCCGCCGCGGTGACCCGGCGG
>DATMZP010000627.1:0-3357 GCA_035573595.1 Hyphomicrobiaceae bacterium | reverse complement strand
CAGCGATGTTGCCTTCACCCCGGCCGTCAAGTCAGCCCAGGCCAGCCGCGGGTCACGCGACCACTACGCCAGGATGGAGGCGAGGGGTGGCTTCCGCACGACCGTCACGCCGGACCTTGCCGGCTTCCTCGCCGAGGCCCGGTCGTTCTATCTCGCCACCGCCAGCGCCGACGGCCAGCCCTACTTGCAGCACCGCGGCGGCCCGCCTGGGTTCCTGCGCGTCTTCGACGAGCGCACGCTGGGCTTCGCCGACTTCAAGGGTAATCGCCAGTACATCACCACCGGCAACCTCGCCGAGAACCCCCGCGCCTACCTGTTCGTGATGGACTACGCCCGGCGCCGGCGCGTGAAGCTGTGGGGCCGGGCCCGCGTGGTGGAGGACGATCCCGCGCTGCTGGCCCGCCTCTGGCCCGAGGGCTACGCCGCGCGCCCTGAGCAGGTCATCCTGTTCGAGATCGAGGCCTGGGACACCAACTGCCCCCAGCACATCCCGCAGATGTTCCACGCCGACGACGTAGGCCGGACCGTGGTCGCGCTGCAGGGGCGTATCGAGGAGCTGGAGGCCGAGGTGGCGTCGCTCAAGGCTGCGCGCGGCGCCGAGGGCGCGCAGCCCGACGGCGAAGACAAGCGGCCTACCAGCGGATGTCGAGATTGACGTAGGGCGCGCGCACCTGAACCTGGCCCTTGTCCGGGTCGACGTCCACGTCCGCATGCGGCGCCCTCACGGTGACCTTGCCGCGCTCGCGATCGATGTTCACCGATGCGGACGGATCGGTGCGTACGCCGCTGCCGTCCCGATCGACCGGCGGCGAAGCCGCAGAGCTGGCCGGCTCCGCCGTGGCACCGCGCAGAGGGTGTCCGACGGTCATCAGCAGTCCGCCCGCCAGCACGCCCGCTGTTGCCAGGCCGAACGCGACGTGGCGCATCTTCGGGATGGACATGGCTCTGGCTCCTTCCATTGCGTACGGGGTCGGCACGGGCGGCGGCCGCGAACGCCCCCCGCATATGGGGCTTCGGAAGGTCCCTGTCCCGGCCTCTCAGCGCGACGGGCTGTCGCGGGGGGAGGGGTCAGACCCCTTTTTCCCTGCAGTTTCAGGGAAGAACGAGATGCCCGAAGAAAGGGGTCTGACCCCATTCAGCCGCCGCGTTCGCCCGGCAACCTACGGTTTTCCGCTCGTGCTAAAGTCTCGCGGGGAAGCCTGTTGGCCCCCGCTGTGAGTGGGCTTTGTAGAGAGTCGCGTAACCATGGTTCTGCGTCGCGTCGCTTCGACGGCGGCAGCCGTCAACCGCGTTATTGTGGGCGATTGCATCGAGGAGCTGTCAAAGCTCCGCAGCGAGAGTGTGGACCTCGTGTTCGCCGATCCGCCCTATAACCTGCAGCTTGAGCGCGACCTGCTGCGCCCCAACAACACGGTGGTGGATGGCGTCGACGACGCCTGGGACAAGTTCGACACCTTCACCGACTACGACCGCTTCTGCCGCGCGTGGCTGGCCGAGTGCCGGCGCGTGCTCAAGCCGGACGGGGGCTTGTGGGTGATCGGCTCCTATCACAACGTCTTCCGCCTCGGCGTGGCGCTGCAGGACCTGGGGTTCTGGATCCAGAACGACATCGTCTGGCGCAAGACCAATCCGATGCCCAACTTCCGCGGCAAGCGCTTCACCAACGCCCACGAGACGCTGATCTGGGCCGGCCGCGACCGCAGAGCGCGCGTCACCTTCAATTACGAGGCCATGAAGGCGCTGAACGACGATCTGCAGATGCGCTCCGACTGGCTCTTCCCGATCTGCTCGGGGCCGGAGCGTCTCAAGGACGGCGCCGGCCGCAAGGCGCATCCCACGCAGAAGCCGGAGGCGCTGCTCTATCGCGTGTTGCTCGCCTCCACCAATCCGGGCGACCTGGTGCTGGATCCGTTCTTCGGCACCGGCACCACCGGGGCCGCCGCCAGGCGGCTCGGCCGGCGCTGGCTCGGCATCGAGCGCGAGGCGGAGTACGCCGCTGCCGCGCGGGCGCGCATCGACAAGGTGCGCCCGCTGCCGCCGTCGTCGCTGGAGGTGCTGCGCGGCAAGCGGGCCGAGCCGAGGGTGCCGTTCGGCACCATCATCGAGCTGGGCTTCCTGGAGCCCGGCGCCCCGCTCACCGACGAGCACGGCCGCATTCGCGCCGAGGTGCGGGCCGACGGCTCGCTCAGCGTGGCCGGCCGCCAGGGCTCGATCCACCGCCTGGGCGCCGAGGTCCAGGGCAAGACCGCCTGCAACGGCTGGACCTTCTGGCACTACGAGGCCGAGGGGCAAAGGAAGCCCATCGATGCGCTCCGCGACCTGGCCAAGCGCCACCTGGGCCTGGCGCGGCCGTTTGGCGCCCTGGTTGCGGCCGAATAGCGGGACTATGTAGGTCACCACGTAGGGCGGACGAGCGCGGGGCGCGTGGTCCGCAATTTGCGCCGTGCGGGCGAAGAATGGCAGGTTGCGGCCTTCGGCCTATCCCGCCCGACTCCTGGGAGCCACATGAGCCTGAGCACGGAAGGCCGATCCGGCCGCATCGGCGCATTTCTCGACGCGCTCGCCGTCTACCTGCGCCCCCGCGTCCTGGTCGTCATCCTGCTCGGCTTCTCGGCCGGGCTGCCGCTGGCCCTGTCGGGCGAGACCCTGCGCGTGTGGATGACCGACAGCGGCGTGGACGTGGCCACCATCGGCCTGCTGACGCTGGTCGGCCTGCCCTATACGATCAAGTTCCTGTGGGCGCCGGTGGTGGATGCCCTCAGTGTGCCCTGGCTCGGCGATCGGCTCGGCCGCCGCCGCGGCTGGCTGGTGGCCTCGCAGCTCATGCTGATGGCGACGATCCTTTTTCTCGGCACCCGCGATCCTCTGGCCGCGCCGCTCGTGGTGGGGCTCGCCGCCGTCCTCGTTGCCTTCGCGTCGGCCACCCAGGACATCGTCATCGACGCCTACCGCGTCGAGAGCCTCTCCACCGACGAGCAGGCCGCCGGCATGGCCGGCTATGTGGCCGCCTACCGGGTCGGCATGCTGGCCTCCGGCGCGGGCGTGGTGGGCCTCTCGGCCTGGCTGGAGACACTGGGCCTGAGCAAGGCCGCGGTGTGGCCCATCGCCTATGCCGTGGCGGCGGCGCTGGTGGCTGTGGGCCTGCTGGCGGTGCTGCTGGGGCGTGAGCCGGCGGCGCGGGAAGCCCCAGACAAGGCGGAGACCAGGTCGGACGCGCTGACGCGGGTGTTCCGGGCCGCGGAGGGTGCCTTCGCCGAGTTCCTGTCCCGCAAGGCCGCGGTCGCGGTGCTCGTATTCGTGGTGCTCTACAAGCTGTGCGATGCGCTGGCCGGCGCCATGACCGCGCCGTTCGTGCTG
>DATMZP010000626.1:0-4020 GCA_035573595.1 Hyphomicrobiaceae bacterium | reverse complement strand
CCGCCATCGTCGAGCACGGGCCGGAGGGATACGGGCTCACTCCGCACGGCAGGAAGCTGCTCGAGCTGCTGCTGCCGCTCCACGTCTGGGCCGACGAATGGGCGAGACTGCTCGATGCGAGGAGCGCGCCGGGCGGCGGGCGGTCCCGTCCTACTGCTGCGCGCTCTGCTGCTGCACGGCGACGCTGACGTCGAGGGCTTCTCCCGCTCCGCCCCGGCGCGAGTGTTGTCCTCCAGCACGAAGGACTCGTTTTCCGCGGTGCGCCGGAACAGCGCCTCGGCCTCACCGCGCTTGGCGATCAGGTCGGCGATCTCCTGGGCTTCCAGCCACTGGTGCACCGAGCGATAGGGCTCCCGCACGCCGTCGCCGCTGCAGTTGCCGTGCATCTCGTCGAAGGCAGTCAAGGCCCATCCCCAACTGTGCCAATGGTCCTCACGCCGTCCCCCACCGGACCTCAAGTGCAAATCCTGGGCAACTCCCCGGCCAGGACGGGGAATCGCGCACCGGCGGTGCCGACGTGAGTCTATTTGCCTTTGCGGGTGGCACGAAGCCCCGTTATTGGGCATTCTTATCGTCCCGCTGTCGCCCCTCTTGCGCGCCGGCCCCGGCCGTGGCCCTGTGCCGCCGCCATGAGACACGCCGAGAGACACGCCGACTTCATCAGGGCCAACACCAGGCTGCTCCCGGTTCCGCTGGTGCCGGAGGTGCAGCTGCACCTGGCCGAGGAGTCACTCGCCATCTGGCGCCAGACCGAGGAGGAGCTGGGGCGCATGAACGTGCCGCCGCCCTGGTGGGCCTTCGCCTGGGCCGGCGGGCAGGCGCTGGCGCGCTATGTGCTGGACAATAGCGCCCTGGCCGCCGGCCGCAGCGTGCTGGACCTGGGTGCCGGCTCGGGCCTCGCCGGCATCGCCGCCCTGAAGGCCGGCGCTGCCCGGGTGCTCGCCGCCGACACCGACCCGTTCGCCGTGGCCGCCATCGGCCTCAATGCCGCCGTCAATCGTGTGGCAATGGAGGCGACGGATCGCGATCTCCTGGCCGCTCCGCCGGCCCCCTACGACCTTCTCCTGGTCGGCGACCTGTTCTACGAGCGTCCGCTGGCCGAGCGGGTGCTCGCCTTCCTGGAGGCCGCCTGGAGGCAGGGCGCCGCGGTGCTGGTCGGCGACCCGCGCCGGAGCTATTTCCCCAACGCGCGCTTCGAGCCGGTGGCCGAATACTCGGTGCCGGTGACGCGCGACCTGGAGGATATGGAGATCAAGCGCACGGCCGTGTGGCGCTTGGCATAAGAAAGGAGACGCGCCATGACCTTCGGCAGCTACCTGGGCGTGCTCGTCGCCGCCATCGCCGGCTTCGCCTTCGGCGCCGCCTGGTACACCGCGCTCAGCCGCCAGTGGATGGCCGCGCGCGGGCTCACGGAGGCCGAGGCAAGGGCGAGGACGGGCCCCTCGCCGCTCCCGTTCGTCGTCTCCTTCGTCGCCCTCCTGATCATGGCCTGGATGCTCTCCGGCATCCTCCTGCATCTGGCACGCGGCGGCACGGCGATGTCGGCGCGCTCCGGCCTCGTCTCCGGCTTCTTCCTGTGGCTCGGCTTCGTCATCACCACCATGGCCGTCAACCACGCCTTCCAGGGCGAACGGCGTAGGCTGACGCTGATCGACGGCGGCCACTGGCTGGGCGTACTGCTGATCCAGGGCGCCATCCTGGGCTGGTGGCTTGCGGCGTGACAATTCCGCGCCAAGGAACCGCCCCGCGCCAGCCGGCGTTGCAGGTGTGTTGCAGCTGCTGTGGGAGGGGTGCATGGCCGTGGTGCAGGCGCGACGCAGTGCCGATCCGCCAGGCGCTGGGGTCGTGTGCGAGACCGATATCCCGGCGCGGCTCGACCGGCTGCCCTGGGGGCGGTTTCACACGCTGGTGGTGGTTGCGCTCGGCATCACCTGGATCCTCGACGGGCTGGAGGTGACGCTGGCGGGCTCGGTGGCCGGCGCCCTCAGGCAGAGCCCCGTCCTCCAGTTCAGCGGCACCGACGTGGGCTTCGTCGGCAGCGCCTACCTCGCCGGCGCCGTGCTGGGCGCCGTCTTCTTCGGCTGGCTCACCGACCGGCTGGGGCGCAAGAAGCTGTTCTTCATCACGCTCGCCGTCTACCTGGTCGCCACGGCGGCGACGGCGTTCTCGTGGAACGTGTGGAGCTTTGCCCTGTTCCGGTTCATCACCGGCGCCGGCATCGGCGGCGAGTACGCGGCCATCAACTCCACGATCCAGGAGCTGGTGCCGGCGCGGGTGCGCGGGTGGACCGACCTCGTCATCAACGGCAGCTTCTGGGTGGGTGCCGCCGCCGGGGCGGCCGGTTCCATTGTCCTGCTCGACCCGGCGCTGCTGCCGACAGACATGGGCTGGCGCGTGGCTTTCCTGATCGGCGCGCTCCTGGCCCTGATCATTCTGTTCATGCGTACCTGGCTGCCGGAGAGCCCGCGCTGGCTCATCACCCACGGCCGCGCCGCCGAGGCCGACGCGGTCGTCGCTGGCATCGAGGACCGCTTCCGGCGCGACGGCCACGAGCTGGCGCCTGGGCCGTTCCCCAAAATCCGCCTGCGCGCCCGCAGCCACACGCCGCTCCGGGAGGTGGTCTCCACCCTGCTCCGGACGCACCCGCGGCGTACCGGGGTCGGGCTCGCCCTGATGGCCGCGCAGGCGTTCTTCTACAATGCCATCTTCTTCACCTACGCGCTGGTGCTGACCGACTTCTACGGCGTGCCGGCCGACCGGGTCGGCTGGTACATCCTGCCGTTCGCCGCCGGCAATTTCCTCGGTCCCGTGTTCCTGGGGCGCCTGTTCGACACGATAGGCCGCCGGCCGATGATCGCCTTCACCTATGCCGCCTCCGGCGTGCTCCTGGCTGCCACCGGTTGGCTCTTTGCGCACGACCTGGTGTCGGTGACGACGCTGACGGCGTGCTGGATGGTGATCTTCTTCTTCGCCTCGTCCGCGGCCAGCTCCGCGTACCTGACGGTGAGCGAGACCTTCCCGCTGGAGATCCGCGCGCTGGCCATCGCCATCTTCTACGCCCTCGGCACCGGCATCGGCGGCATCGCCGGCCCGCTGTTGTTCGGAGCCCTGATCGAGACCGGCTCGCGCTGGAGCGTCTTCTCGGGCTACCTCCTCGGCGCCGCCCTCATGCTGGGCGCCGCCGTGGTGGCCGGCCTGTGGGGCGTTGATGCCGAGCGCAAGCCGCTCGAGTCGGTCGCCCGGCCGCTGGCGCAGGAGGAGTAGGGTCCATCTCGACCTCCCCTGCCCAGGGTAGTATCGTCTGGTCATGACAAAGCTACTCGAAAAGGCACTCAAAGCGGTACGCGGGCTGTCGGAGAACGAGCAGGACGAGATCGCGCGCACGATCCTCGCGCTCGTGAGCGATGACGACGAGCCGGTACCTCTGACGGACGATGAGCGGGTGGCGATTGCGCGCTCCAAGGCCGAGGGCGCGCGGGGCGAGTTTGCGACAGATGAGGAAGTGCGGGCCGTCTGGGCCAAGTACGGGTTGTGAGGCTCCGATACACTCGCTCTGCCCTTGCCGATCTCGATGAGGTCCTAGCCTACATTTCGGCCCGCTCGCCCCAGGGTGCCAAGCGCGTGCAGGCTCGCATCAAGGCAATCACCGACCTGCTGCTGGACCATCCTCGGATCGGAACGCTGACCGACGACCCGACCATTCGCCGCATGACGACCTCGCCATATCCCTATCTGATCTTCTAAGAGGGGACGGAAACCGAGGTCATTATCCATGCCGTTCGCCACGGCGGGCGAGATCCATCGGACGCTCCGGGATCGGCCAGAGCAGGCGAATGAGCCCGCAGCAGGCACGGCGCGACGCCTTGCCGCCGCGCCTCCGCCGCAGTTCGGCGGCACCTTCGCGTGTCACGGGTCGCAGAATTGGCAAGTAACGGCCCGGCGGGAGGATACATCCATGAGGAAGACTTTGGTTGCGGGCGCCGCCATGGCCCTCGCGGTGGCGGCCTACGCGCAGACCGC
>DATMZP010000625.1:0-10109 GCA_035573595.1 Hyphomicrobiaceae bacterium | reverse complement strand
GCTCCCCTGCAGCGAGCGCCGCACCGCCTGCGAGGTGACGCCCAGCATGCGGCTGCGGTCCTGGTCGATCTCAAGCTTGAGGCTCGGCACGGGCTCCAGCCAGTCGTCGTGCACGTTGCCGATCACGGGATTGGCCCGCATGACATTCGCGACCTCGCCGGCGATGCGGCGCACCTCGGCGCGCTCCGGGCCGGTGACGCGTATCTGCACGGCCCAGCCGACTGGTGGGCCGTTGAACAGGCGTTCGGCCTTGGCGCGGATGTTGGGGAAATCCTGGGCCAGGACCTCGCGCACCCGCACCAGCGCCTGCTCGCGTGCCTCCAGCGATTTCGACATGAGCATCAGCTGGGCGAAGTTCTGGTTCTTCAGCTGCTGGTCGAGCGGCAGGTAGAAGCGCGGGGCGCCCTCGCCGACGAAGGCGACGACATAGCTGAATTCCGGGGCGAGGTCCGGGTCCCGCAGAAGCCGCGCCTCGACGGCCTTGGCCTCGCGGTCGGTGTCCGCGAACGAGGTGCCCTCCGGCATCCACAGGTCGACGAGGATCTCCGGCCGGTTGGAAGTAGGAAAGAACTGCTGCGGGATGAAGGCGAAGCCGGCGATGCTCGCCGCCAGCGCGCCGACGGTGAGGACGACGACGGTCTTCCGCCACCGCACACACCACGCCACGATGGCGCGGATGATGCGGAACGGAAGGGTATCGAAGGCCTCGCCGTGATGCCCGCTGCCACGGCGCGGCTTCAGCAGGCGATAGCCGATCCAGGGCGTGAAGTAGACGGCGGCGAACCATGAGATGACGAGGGAGATGCCCGTCACCCAGAACAGGGCACTGACGTACTCGCCGGCTTGGCTCGCCGCGAAGCCCACCGGGATGAATCCGGCCACGGTGATCAGCGTGCCGGTCAGCATCGGGAAGGCAGTGGAGGTATAGGCGAAGGTGGCGGCGCGCAGGCGGTCATAGCCCTCCTGCAGCTTGCGGTCCATCATCTCGACCGCGATCATGGCGTCGTCCACCAGGAGGCCGAGGGCGATGATAAGGGCGCCCAGCGAGATGCGGTGCAGGTCGATGCCCATCCACTGCATGACGAAGAACGTGGCCGCCAGCACCAGCGGGATCGTCAGCGCCACCACGAAGCCGGCGCGCCAGCCCAGCGTCAGGAACGAGACGACCAGCACGATGCCGACGGCCTCGGCGAGCGAGCGCAGGAACTCGCGGACGGACTTGCTCACCACCTGAGCCTGGTCGGAAATCTTGCCCAGGTGCACCCCGACGGGCAGCTCGCGCCCGACGTCCTTGAGCGCCCGCTCCACCGCGGCGCCGACCACCGTGACGTTGTAGCCGGGGGCCATGGTAGCGCCGAGCAGCACCGCCTCCTGGCCCTGATAGCGGGTCCTGGCGGTGGGCGGATCCTCCAGCGCGCGTTTTACCTCGGCGATATCGCCCAGGCGGAACGTATGCTGGCCGGCGCGCAGGCGGAGCTCGCGGATATCCTCCACCGACCTCAGCCCGCCCTCCACGTCGATGCGCACCGAGCGCTCGCCGGTCTCGATACGGCCCGCCGGGTCCATGGCGTTCTGGCCCGCCAGCGCCGCCTGGATGTCGAGTGCGGAGAGACCGCGCTCCGCCAGCGCCGCTGACGACACCTCGATGAAGACGCGCTCCTCCTGGGTGCCCAGGAGATCGACCTTGGCGACGCCGGGGATGCGGAGGATGATATCGCGGGCGTTCTTGGCGAATGTCTTAAGCTCGGGATAGCTGTAGCCCTGGCCGGTGAGGGCGTAGAGCGACATGTAGGTGTCGCCGAACTCGTCGTTGAAGAATGGACCGATCACGCCCTCGGGCAGGCTCTGGCGGATGTCGCCGATCTTCTTGCGCACCTGGTAGAAGGCGTCGGCGACGGCCTGCCCACGCACGTTGCCCTTGAGGTTGACGAAGATGGCCGCCGAGCCCGGGCGCGTGTAGGAGCGCAGGAACTCCAGGCCCGGCGTCTCCTGCAGCTTGCGCTCGATCTTGTCGACCACCTGCTCCTGCATCTCCTCCACGGAGGCGCCGGGCCACAGCACCTGCACCACCATGACGCGGAAGGTGAAGTCCGGGTCCTCCCTCTGGCCCAGCGTAAAGAATGCGTAACCGCCGGCAGCGAGGAGCAGGACAATCAGGAACGCGGCGAAGTTGCCGTGCGCGATGGCCCAGGCGGAGAGATTGAACCGGCCTGAACCAGGGTCGGACCCCTCGCCTCGACTGTCGAGCGGAGACGAAGCGTCTTCGCGAGGGGGCAGACCTAGGCTTCCGTCAGCGGGCATGGGGCTGCTCCGTGTAGAGGGGTCAGGCCCCTCGTCTCCGACGTTTGGATTGGAACTTTCTGTTTGTGCGCGAGGGGCCTGGCCCCTTCTGCTATCAGCTCGACTTGGCCGTTCGCTCGCCGGGCAGGCGGACCCGCATGCCGTCACGCAGGAACTGAACACCGGCGGTGACCACCATGTCGCCTGCTTTGATGCCACCCGAGACCTTGACGCCATCGTTGGCGGTGCCGGCGATGGTGACGGGCGTGCGGCGCACCGTCCTCTTCTCGGCGTCCACCACGAACACCACGGGCGTGCCCTCGGCCTCGGTCACCGCGGTAAGCGGCACCACCATGGCCGGGCCTTCGCCGTCGATGCGGATGGCGACCGTGGCAGTCATCCCAAGCCGCATGGCCTGCGGAGGATGGCCGACTGCCACGCGCACGGCGTAGGTGCGGGAGGCCGGATCGGCCTGGCCGGCGATCTCGCGGATGCGGCCCTCGGCGCTCTTGTCCGGTCCCGCCCAGAGCGCGACGGCGGCACCCTGGCCCACCGCGAGGCGGCCCGCGTCCTGCTCGGGGACACCGATGGCCACCTCGACCTCGCCGGATTCCGCCAGGGCAATCACGGCCTGTCCGGCGCTCACCACCTGGCCCGGCTCGCCCATCACGGCAGTGACGATACCTGCCTTGTCGGCCTTCAGCGTGGCGTAGCCGGTGGCGTTGGCGGCCTGACGCAGCTGCGCCTCGGCCGATTCGAGCCCGGCGACTGCCGCATCGAAATCGTTGCGCCGGATGTCGTAGCTCGCCTGGGAGATGAACTGCTTCTCCAGGAGGGGCTTGGCGCGCTCCAGGTTGTCGCGTGTCACGTCGCGGCGCGTCCGCGCCGAGGCAACCGCCGCGCGCGCACTGTTCTCGGCGAGCCTGAAATCCGTATCGTCGAGCCGGGCGATCACCTGCCCGACCTTCACGCGGTCGCCGACGCTGACGGCGCGCTCCACGATCTTGCCGCTCACGCGGAAGCCAATGTTGCTCTCGATGCGCGGGCGCACGACCCCGGAATAGGCGAGCGTGCGACCCTGGGGCGCGATGGAGACGGTGGCGACCTTCACGGGCCGCACCACCTCCTTCTCCTCGTTGGCCGCCTCGCCCTTGCAGCCGGCAACGGCGACAACCAGCCCAACGAGGGCGAAACGACGGGCCAGGCCTCGCCATCTCGTTCCTCCCCGCAGAGAGGCAAGGCGAGTGGCAGGCCTGGCGGCAGCGGTGCTCATGATCGTTGTTCCATGCCAGTGCGCCTTTGGCGGCGCTTGTTGCAGGCAATGTAAGCTCGGCTTACATAGACTGGCAGGAGCGACATTGCAAAGTGTTAGCGCCGCTAACTTTTCAATTCCTCGTGAAACGGCCATGGTGAAGCCATGACGATGATCAAGCGCAAGACAGACAAGAAAGCCGGTAAGGCGGAGCGCAGGGCGCCCTACCATCACGGCGACCTGCGCGAGGCGTTGATTGCTGCAACGCGCCGGCTCGTCATGGAGCGGGGGGCGGAGAACTTCACGCTGGCCGATGCCTGCCGCGTCGCCGGCGTCACCACCGCGGCGCCCTACCGCCACTTCCGCAGCAAGCAGGAAGTGCTGGAGGAGATCGCCTCGCGCGGTTTCGAGGAGCTGCGCGTCAGGGCCATGACCGTCATTGCCGAGAAGGGACCGGGAACGCTGGAGGCGATCGTCGCCATGGGCCAGGCCTATGTGGCCTTCGCCCTCAACGAGACCGCGGTGTTCCGCCTGATGTTCGGGCAGGAGCCGTCGCTCAAGAAGGCCGAGCACGTGGCCGGCACCGGGCAGGACTGCTTCTCGCACCTGATCGAGCAGATCGCGCTCTACTGCCAGAGGAACCGCGTGCGCGGCGACGCCCTGGAGATCGCGCTGAGGTTGTGGACCTTCGTCCACGGCGCCGCCTCGCTGCAGATCGACCAGGATTACCTCGTGATTGCCCCCGACCTCGACGTGAACCGCCTGATCGCCGACGCCACCCCTGGCCTGCTCGGCGGCGCGCCGCGCTTCCGCAAGCGCTGAGCCCGGCCCGACTCTGCGGGGGCAAGCCGCCGCAGACGGCGTCACTGGCTGAGGATGAACACTCCGTTAGTCACGAACAGGAGCAGAGCGAAGGCTGCAAGCAGCCCACCTTTCGCCGGGACATCGGAGGTCGCGAAGGGGAGGAAGACCAGCAGCATGTGCGCCAGCGTCGCGCCGGAGCTGAACAGCAGGCACTCGTAGGGGTAAACGACGAAGAAGAACGTCCCGCGCAGAAGGGAGTAGCCCAGGAGGCCCAGGAGGATGCTGGTGTGGGCGGAAAGACGCCCCGTGCGGTAGTGCGGCAGCACGCTCGCCACCACCATTGCCACGAACAGGACAACGAGGGCAGTCGTGACGGGCGAGGCGAAGTAGTTCGCCAGCACCGGGGCGAAATACTTGTTGGCGGGCCAGTTGGGAAATACGACGGACAACTCCGGCGTGGGCGCCGCGATGTTGAAGAACAGCCAGTTCACCAGGAAGTAGTAGACCGCCCAGCCGTCGAACTTGTTGATGGCGATGTAGTACATCAGCATGCTGACGTGGGAGGCGCCCTCAGGATCGGTACTGGCCGGCACCAGGTAGCCGTTGACGACGCGGTCCAGAAAGAGGAGCGCCACGGGCGGTGTCAGCGCATGCCAGACGATCCAGCCGAACCGGCGCCAGAGGTGGCGTACCTCCGAGCCGCGCCGCAGCACCACGTCGATTGCCGGAATGACCACCAGGAAGCCGGCCACGATCTCGTTGAGGCAGGCAGCGAGCAGGACCGCCGTCAGCAGCAGGGCGCCGCGCAGGGTCCACCGTTCCCGCAGGTGCAGGTAGATGGAGATATAGAACGTGCTCAGCGTGGCGGTGACGATCTTGGATTCCTCGATGCTGGAGAAGTACCAGACCCCGAGGGACGCCGCGTAGACGGCGCCGAAAAGGGCGACGTAGCGGCGCGGCACGACCGCCGCAAAAGCCCACATGGCGGCCCACGCGCCGGCCGCGCCGACGGCGGCGAACAGGGCCTTCAGCAGGCTCGACGGCGAGATCCAGTGGGTCAGCGGGGCCACGAGCTTCAACCAGCCCAACTCAAGGACGACCGTGGTGGGGTGGAAGCGGGCGATGCGGCCGGCCGCCTCGCCGCGGGCGAGCCAGGCATAGAGCGGTGCGTCGGACCCGAAGTGGATGGTGGCGTTGCCGGCTTCCAGGAGCAGCGCCGAGACCCAGTAGATGCAGAAGGCCGCCAGCGGCACCGCCGCCAGATCGGCCCACGCGCCCACCCGGCGCAGCAACCCGGCGCTCCGGCCGCGCGGCTCGGCGTCGTCGGCAATCGTCGCTCTCATGTAGGACATCGCGCCGCTGTCCTCCCCCTGTGTCGGCAACGCCGCGCAATGCGATGAGGCGCCCGCAACCGTGAACGCGGGCTGAACGGGCCGGAGCCAGTATCAGACCCTCTGGGTCCCGTACACCGGCAGGGATGCGAGCAGGCGCTCCAGCGTGGCGACTGTGGAGCGGTCGATGCGGCCGTCCACCCGCTCGGGCCGGAAATGACGCTGGAGGGCGGTCACGACCAGCTCGGTGCGCTGGTCGATCACGCCGGTGGGCTCGATGCCGTAGCCGTAGCGGCGCAGCGCCACCTGGAAGGCGGCGATGCGGGGCTCGGCGGCGCCGAGACCCAGGCCGTCGTCGCCGTCGACAAGCGGCGCCGGCGCGACCCAGTGGCCGATGCCGGCGCGCGCGAGCCTCTCCCAGGGAAACTTCTCGCCGGGATCGCGCTTGCGCGCCGGCGCCACGTCGGAGTGGGCGAGCACGCGCTCCGGCCCGATGCGACGGCGCGCGACGATATCCCGGCCGAGCCGCTCCACCGCCTGCATCTGGATCTCGGGAAAGTCGGGATACCCGAAGGCGTGGCCGGGGTTGTGGATCTCGATGCCGATGGAGGCGGAGTTGATGTCGGTCTCGCCGTCCCAGAAGGACTCGCCGGCGTGCCAGGCGCGCAGGTCCTCGCAGACCATCTGGGTGATGCGCCCGTCCTCGTCGATGCCGTAGTGGCAGGAGACGCCGCTGCCATCGCGGGTGAGCCAGTCGATGGCCTTCGCCATGCTCTCGAGCCCCGTGTAGTGCAGCAGCAGGATGGTGGGGGCGAGGCCGTCGCGGCGCGGCTCGACGTTCGGCGAGGGCTGCACCGCATCGACGAGGGCGCTGTCCGGGGTGACGATGGAGGCGATCACAGACCGCGCTCCTTGGCGATCACATCGTAGGCGGCGTTGATGGCGGCGAGCTTGCGGGTGGCGATCTCCACGAACTCGGCCGGAACGCCGCGGCCCATCAGCTTGTCGGGGTGGTTGTCGGCTACCAGCTTGCGGTACTGCCGCTTGATCTCCTCGTCGGTGGCCTGCGGGGTGAGCCGCAGGGCGTCGTAGGGGTTGCCGTGGTCGACGACGAAGCGGGCACGGAAGAATTGGAACTCGCTGGGCGAGAAGCCGAAGCGGCGGGCCACCTCGGCCAGGAACGCATCCTCGTCGGGGTGCAGGGCGCCGTCCACCGCGGCCACGTACATGAGGCCCTCCAGCACGTCCTGCAGGAGCTTCTTGTTGTCCTTCAGCAGCCTCGCGATCTCGTCGGCGTACGTCTCGTAGCCGGCGACATCCTGCTGGGCGAGGTTGAACACGCGCTTGACATTGCGCTCCTCCTCGGGCCGCGTCTGGAACACCTGTCTGAAGGCCTGCATCTCCAGTGGAGAGACGACGCCGTCGACCCTGGCCATCTTGGCGCTCAGCGCAATGACGGCGATGGTGAAGGCGATGTCGTTCTGGGGCTCGACGGAGCGGTCGAGACCGAACACGCGAGCCAGCTCGCCGAGGAAGCCGCCGCCCGCATCCCCGACAGCGCTAGCAAGCCCCGAGATCTTCTGCCAGACCGTCATGCCTGATCGCTAATCCCGAGTGCGCAGGGAATGTCAAGGAACGTTCCTGTAACCTCCGAGACATTCCAGAATGCACGGTCTGGGTCGTACCCGCGGCCCTGGCCCTTCACCGTATCGCCTCACCCGGCGCGTAGGCGTGGATGGCGAGGGCGTGCACGTTGGCGGCGAGCTGGTCGGCCAGCACCTCGTTGACGAGACGGTGGCGGGCGAGCCGGGACTTGCCGGCAAACTCGGGCGAGACGACGAGCACACGGAAATGGCTCTCGCCGTCCCGTGCCTGGGCGCTGTGCCCGGCGTGCTGGTGCGACTCGTCGACGATTTCGAGGCGGGTGGGGCGGAGGGCCTGCTCCAGGCGCTGCCGGATGGTTGCGGCAACCGACATGTGCGATCTCGCCTCCTCTACTATCAGCTCACGGCGCTCTCAAGTCAATAGCGGGGCAGTTATAGCAGGTGCGCTACGGACTCTACAGACTGGACCGGGGGGCTCGGCTAGAAGCTTGTGCCTCGACCGGCCAACGCCCATACTCACAACGTGATGAAGCTCGACTCGAAATATTTCGACTCGATCCGCGCCAAGCCGGCGGGGGAGGAGGCAGCGCGTCCGGCCGGTCCCGCCTGCCAGTGGAAGGGCTGCCAGGACGTGGGCATCTACAGGGCCCCGGTGGGCCGCGGCCATGAGGGCAAGTACTACCTGTTCTGCCTGGAGCACGTGCGTCAATTCAACGCCTCATACAACTACTTCGAGGGCTGGAGCACGGCCCAGGTGGAGGCGTTCCAGAAGGATGCCGTGATCGGTCACCGTCCCACCTGGAAGACAGGCACGTCCGCCGAGGTGCCGGGCTATCGGCACCGGGGGGCAGGGGCCGGATTCTCCGGCACTTTTGGCGATCCGCACGGGTTTCTCAGCGGCAAGCTGAGCCGCGACCAGGCGGAGCCGGCGCGGCGACTTAAGCCGCTGGAGCGCAAGGCGCTGGAGGCGCTCAGCCTCGACGAGGGCGCCGACCGCCAACGGATCAAGGCCCGCTTCAAGGAGCTGGTGAAGCGGCATCACCCCGACGCCAACGGGGGTGACAAGCGGTCCGAGAACAAGTTGCGGGAAATCATCCAAGCCTATAACTATCTCAAGCAGGCGGGCCTCGTCTGAAGTCCCTCTTCCGAGGCCCATGGCAGTGGTCCGCCGCAGCGAATACAGAGTTCATCTTGGCCGATCCGGTGCAGCAGCTGTGGCTGGCGCCGGCAGCAACTTCCGGAAATGATGGATATGCCCGCCCAAGCCCAAGCCGGGGTTCCCGGCATGCCGGACATGAAGGTGTCCGTCCGCCAGCTCTTCGGCATCGACGCCGACCTCGAGGTGCCGGCCTACTCCAAGCCGACCGACCACGTCCCCGACGTGGATAACGATTACGTCTTCAACCGCGACGTGACGCTGGCGATCCTGGCCGGGTTCAAGTTCAACCGGCGCGTCATGATCCAGGGCTATCACGGCACCGGCAAGTCCACGCACGTCGAGCAGGTGGCCGCGCGGCTCAACTGGCCGTGCGTGCGCATCAACCTCGACAGCCATGTGAGCCGCATCGACCTGATCGGCAAGGACGCCATCGTCCTCAAGGACGGCAAGCAGGTGACGGAATTCAAGGAGGGCATGCTGCCCTACTGCCTGCAGTCCAACACCGCGCTCTGCTTCGACGAGTACGACGCCGGCCGCCCCGACGTGATGTTCGTGATCCAGCGCGTGCTGGAGCAGTCGGGCCGGCTGACCCTGCTCGACCAGTCCAAGGTGATCCGGCCGCATCCGGCGTTCCGCCTGTTCTCCACCACCAACACGGTGGGGCTGGGCGATACCTCGGGCCTGTATCACGGCACGCAGCAGCTCAACCAGGGCCAGATGGACCGCTGGTCGATCGTGGCCACGCTGAATTATCTGCCGCACGACGAGGAGACGCGCATCGTGCTGGCCAAGGCCAAGAGCTTCGGCAAGAGCGAGGCCAAGCGCAAGGTGGTCTCCAACATGGTGCGGGTGGCGGACCTCACGCGGTCGGCCTTCATCAACGGCGACCTCTCCACGGTCATGAGCCCGCGCACGGTGCTGACCTGGGCCGAGAACGCGGAGATCTTCAACGACATCGGCTTCGCTTTCCGGCTGACGTTCGTCAACAAGTGCGACGAGCTGGAGCGTCCGCTGGTGGCTGAATTCTACCAGCGCTGCTTCGGCGAGGAGCTGCCCGAGAGCGCGGCCAACGTGGCGCTGTCGTGAAATTGGTCGCGAATGGCGAATGGTGAGTGGCGAATGGGGGACGCCTGCCATTCGCGATTGGCCATTCGCCATTCGCCCATTCGATAGTGTGAAGGTCACATGGCCTCCAGCCCCAAACACAAGGAGAGCCCGGCAGAGCCCTTCAAGCGGGTGCTGGGGCTCGCCGTGCGCGCCATCGCCGGCGACGGCGAGATGCAGGTCAACTACGCGCCGGGCAAGCCGGAGCTCGATGGCAAGACCGTGCAGCTGCCGGAGCCGTCGCGCCTGCCGTCGCTGAAGGAGATCGCGGTGATCCGCGGCTGGGCGGACAGCCTGGCGCTGACCGCGGCTTGCCACGATGTCAAGCTGCACAATCGACTGGCGCCGAAGGCGGGCCCGGCGCGAGCCGTGTTCGAGGCGGTCGAGCGGGCGCGCATCGAGGCGCTCGGCGCCAACCGCATGCCGGGCATGGCCACCAACCTCACGGCGCGCGTCGAGGATCAATACGGGCATGGCCGCTATGCGGAAATCACCGAGCGGGCGGATGCTCCGCTCGAGGACGCATTGGCGCTGATCGTGCGCGAGCGTCTGACCGGCGCACTGCCGCCCGATAC
>DATMZP010000624.1:0-3836 GCA_035573595.1 Hyphomicrobiaceae bacterium | reverse complement strand
TCGGTGGGCGATCCGCGCGACGGCAAGGCGGTGCTGGGGTCGGTGGTGGACCATGCTGCGGCCGAGCGCGTGACACAGCTGGTGCTGGACGCCGTCGCCAAGGGCGCCAGGCTGGTGGCTGGTGGCAGCATCAACGGCACGCTGATCGGCGCGCACGTTCTCGACCACGTGACGCCCGCCATGCGCATCTATGGCGAGGAATCGTTCGGACCGGTCACCACGGTGGTGCGCGCCAAGGGTGTGGACGATGCTGTGCGCATTGCCAACGACACGCCGTACGGCCTGTCGTCGGCCGTGTTCGGCCGTGACGTCACCCGTGCGTTCGCCGTGGCGCGGCGGCTGGAGACGGGCATATGCCACATCAACGGCCCGACTGTGCACGATGAGGCGCAGATGCCGTTCGGCGGTGTGAAGGACTCCGGCTACGGCCGCTTCGGCGGCAAGGCCGCGATCGGCGAGTTCACCGAGCTGAGGTGGATCACCATCCAGTCCGGCCACCGGCACTACCCCTTCTGACGGGGCCATTCTGACGGGGCACAGTTGCCGGTCCGATCCCTTGGAGAGAGAAGGCCGGGACCCAGGGCCGCCCGGGGGGAGGGCGGGCTTGCGGCCCTGGGTCGGCTCGTTCGCGGTGCCTGGGTCAACGGAGAGGAAGCCCTGGGCGACCCGCGTCGAGGCCCGGTTGGGGGAACCGGTGGGAGGGCGCTTGCTTGCCCCCCGCCGCAATGAGATAGGGGCGCGCGGCAGCGCCGAAAGAGGTCTCGCGAAGCCGTGACCGATAAGTGATATCGGACCGATGATATGGACTTGGGCTTCGGGCCGCCGGATGGCGCCATTGGCAGTTTGGAGGATCGCATGAGCGCAACCAACGAGCACGGCCTTCGGCAGGCGGCGGCCCCTCAGCCGGTCGATCTCGGGCCGATGCCGGTCTGGGACCTGGGCGACCTCTATCCCAGCCCGCAGTCGGAGGCGGTGCAGGCGGATCTCGGGAAGGCCGCCGCGGAGGCGAGGCGCATCAAGGCGACCTACGAGGGCAGGCTGGCGGCGCTGGCCGGGGAGGGCGCGCCGTTCGCCGAAGCCATCGCCGCCTACGAGGCCCTGGGCGACACCCTGGGCAAGCTCGGCGCCTACGCCGGCCTGCTCTATGCCTCGGACCGGGGCAACCCCGAGCACGCCCGCTTCTACGGCAATATCCAGGAGCAGCTGACCGCCATCACCACCGATCTCCTGTTCTTCGAGCTGGAGATCAACCGCATGGACGACGCGGAGCTGGCGGCCGCCCTGCAGGCGCCGGCCGTGGCCCGCTACAAGCCGTGGCTCGATGATCTGCGCAAGGAGAAGCCCTACCAGCTCGAGGAGCGGCTGGAGCGGCTGTTCCACGAGAAGTCGCTCACCGCCCGCGGCGCCTGGAACCGGCTGTTCGACGAGACCATGTCGGCGCTGCGCTTCGAGGTGAAGGGCGAGCCGGCGCCGCTGCCCCTGGAGCCCGCCTTGAATTTCCTCATGCACCCCGACGGCGCGCGCCGGCAGGCCGCCGCGGAGGCGCTGGCGAAGGTGTTCAGGGACAACATCCGCCTGTTCACCCTCGTCACCAACACGCTGGCCAAGGACAAGGAGATCTCCGACCGCTGGCGCGGCTTCAAGGACGTGGCCGACAGCCGGCACCTGGCCAACCGCGTCGAGGGCGAGGTGGTGGACGCCCTCGTCAGCGCCGTGCGTGAGGCCTATCCGGCCACCGCCCACCGCTACTACGCCCTGAAGGCCAGGTGGCTCGGCAAGCCCAGGCTCGCCTACTGGGACCGCAACGCGCCACTGCCCGACCGTCCCGAGCGCACCGTCCCCTGGGCCGAGGCTCGCGCCACCGTGCTCAGAGCGTACGCGGCCTTCGAGCCGAGGATGGCAGCCATCGCCGAGCCGTTCTTCGACCGCGGCTGGATCGATGCACCGGTACGCGAGGGCAAGTCGCCCGGCGCCTTCTCGCACCCGACGGTGCCCTCCGTGCACCCCTACATACTCATGAACTACCAGGGCAAGCCGCGCGACGTGATGACCTTGGCGCACGAGCTCGGCCACGGCGTGCACCAGACGCTGGCCGCCCCGCTCGGCCCCCTGCTCTCGCAGACCCCGCTGACGCTGGCCGAGACGGCCTCGGTATTCGGCGAGATGCTCACCTTCAAGGCCCTGCTCACCTCCACCACCGACGCCAGGGAGCGCAAGGCGCTGCTGGCGCAGAAGACGGAGGACATGATCAACACGGTGGCGCGCCAGATCGCCTTCTACTCCTTCGAGCGCCGCCTGCACGAGGAGCGCAAGGACGGCGAGCTCACCGCCGAGCGGCTCGGCCAGATCTGGCTGGAGGTGCAGGCCGAGAGCCTAGGCCCGGCCATCGAGCTGGGGCCGGGCTACGAGACCTTCTGGTGCTACGTGCCCCACTTCATCCACTCGCCGTTCTACGTCTACGCCTATGCCTTCGGCGACTGCCTGGTGAACTCCCTCTACGGCCTCTACCAGGACGCCCACCCCGGCTTCGTCGCCAAGTACCTCGCCATGCTGGAGGCCGGCGGCTCCAAGCACCACTCCGAGCTGCTCAAGCCGTTCGGCCTCGACGCCACCCAACGCACCTTCTGGCAAAAAGGCCTCAAGGTCCTGGAGGGCATGATCGACGAGCTGGAGGGGATGTAATGGTGGGGTCAGACCCTGCGGGTCTGACCCCATGCGAGTCTCGACCCAACCTTTGCGACGGACTATATTTGTGCCATGAACATTCGAAAGCAGTCTCTATCGCTCGCGACGACGCGGCTTGTCACAAGCCGTAGGGTGCAATAGGGCGTTAGCCCGTATTGCACCGATGTACGCCGGCATGCGGCCCCCTCGAAACACTTGCCGATCTCCGATTGCGCTGCGGCTATAGCCAGCCGTCGCCGTGCTTATCGTCCAATTTCTTCCCACTGAAATTTGTATATGCGGTCGATCAATGTCGGCCGATAAAGCTTTATCGAATCATTCCTCACGCCAGCAAGACCGCGCCTAAAAACATCGATCGCCTCAAGCTCGGTGCGAAATCCAAAGTAGATACCCTTAACCGGATTCTGCCCCCGGATTTTCAAGCTGCCGGGAACATCAACCGCTCCAGGCTTGGTAAGCAAGCGCCACTCTCTCTCGTAATGCCAGTCCGCCTTCTTGCTTGAGAGTGCTTTAATGGCGGCCTCCCGACGATTCTGACTCTCGTCCACGCTTATAGTTGGCGCCTGAACATCATACTGCACACGTACCGCACAAGCATCAGGTAGGCCGTCGCGCAAATCGTGCGTACTATATTCCACGCAAATGCCGCGACATTCTCCAGCATAGTGAACCCACATGACATCATTTTCGTGAGTGTCGCTAAAACAGCAGACTCCCATCTGCTCCATCACGCTTCGGACTTCCGAAGGAACCAGCGGGCCATCCGGTGCTCTTGCAGCAGTTGGCGTCAAGCCGAAGACCCCCTCCATCGGATCATTGAGTTTACCGAACGAACTGCACCAAAGATAATTTTCACGGATCGCCTCAATCTCGCGCTGCAGAAGCTCCTTCGAGCTACCATCTCTATCTTTCGCGTGCAGTTGTCGATATCGATAGAGACGACGGGGCGGATTGGGCGGAACTATCCGAGCCATAGGGACACGCCTCCCTTGTTGTTGGCATTATTGTGTGCACACCCCTAATGCGTCAGACCTCATCGCGCGAGACGCTACGCGATTTGCCCACGGCGTCCAGGTCGAGCCATCGGTCGCGCATCTTCGCAAAGAAGCCTGGCGTCATGTACCCGTAGGCCACCGTTGCCGGGTCGCGTC
>DATMZP010000623.1:0-2411 GCA_035573595.1 Hyphomicrobiaceae bacterium | reverse complement strand
TTCGGCTGCTTTACTGGGCAGTTGGGCAGACGCCGGCGCCGGATCAGAGAAGAAGGAAATCTCGTTTTGGCCGCCGTCCGAGGAGAGTTCTTGTCGAAAACGCCTTCGCCGAGTCTGGGAACGAACCAGCTGTCCCGCGAGTCTGCCGCCGCGGTCCCACACCATCCGAACGCAATCGCCGGATGGGCTGCACGGGACCGTTGTTACTGGGCTGCGACGGTGGATGCAGTGGAATGACATGACGGATCTCAAGGCGACCGTTGCCCACGATGATGCGCTCGATGACAAGCTGCAAGATCGCCTGCTTGTCGGCAAAGGTTGCCCCGTCCAGGCGCGCGTGGATGCGATGGCAGAACGCCGCCAAGTCCATCCGCACGGCTTCGGCTCGCAGCCGCTGCTGGCGTAGGCGGGCCTGTTCCTCCCGTTGCCGCTCCAAAGCCTGGCGCTCGCTCGCCAAGAACTGACGCCGTTCGGACAGCTCGGCCAGGGTGACGGCGCCCGCTTGGTAGGCGTCCAGCAGGCGCTTGTCCGCCCGGACGGTCCGGTCCAGCCGGGCGCGCAGTTGCTGCTCGGCTGCCTGGTCCCGAGCGGAGCCGGCCTCGGCCGTCGCGGCAAGATGGTCGAACTGCGCCAGCAGCCGGTCCGGGTCGGCGAGCAGGCCGGCGACGTGGTCCCACACCACAGGCTCAATCTCCTCCGCCTTGAGGGGGCGGCTCGGGCAGGCCGCCGTGCGTGCGCTCAGGACACAGTCCTTGCCGCGGCATTGGTAGTATTGCCGCTCCGGCTTCGTCGCCGTTGCCGGGCGCGTGACGCCGTACATGGCCAGCCCACACACCTCGCAGGTGAGCAAGCACCGCAGCAGGTAGCTGTGCCTGGCGTTGTGACGGAACGAAAGTGCGGCGTTGCGCGCCAGCTGCGCCTGCGCTCGATCCCACATCTCCTGGTCGACCAGCGCCGGCACGGAGATGGCGATCCACTGCTCGCGCGGCCTGAGGCGCCGGCACGTCGCCGCGCCCGTGTGCGGGCCCCGTTGGGCCCGCGGCTTGGCCGCGGGCACGTAGGCGTAGCGGTTCGCATACGCCGTGCCGACATAGATCGGATCGGCGAGGATGTGGTGCACCGTGGAGGGTGACCAGGCGTGGCGGCCCGAGCGCGGCAGCCAGGGGCCGGCATTCAGGCGCTTGAGGATCTGGCGAATGGTTGTCTGCTCCTCGACTAGCCAGCCGTAGAGCATGCGCACCAGTTCGGCCTCGGGCTCGTCTACGACCAGGTGCCCGGGCACGGCGTCCTGGCGCGGCACGTAGCGGTAGCCGTACGGCGCACGGCCGGCGAGATAGTGGCCATTGCGCGCCCGCTGCAGCTTGCCGCGACGGAAGCGTTCGCCCAGGACGGCGCGCTCGTATTCTGCGATCGCGCCCTGGATCTGCAGCAAAAGCTGGTCGTTGGGGTCGTCCGAGATCGGGTGCTGCAGGAACACGACGTCGCAGCCGGCGCGACGGAACTCCTCCAAGAGCAGGACCTGGTAGGCGTATTTGCGGGCCAGACGATCCGGTGACAGCACCGCCACTTGCTGGACGGCGCCGTCGCGCACGGCGTCACGCAGGGCATCGAGGCCGGGTCGATCGAGCCGGCTGCCGCTGTAGCCTTCGTCGCGGAAGACGTGCTCCGCGGCTATGGCATGCCCTCCCGCGACGGCCCAGGCCTGCAAGGCGGTGAGCTGGCTGGCGATGGTCTGCCGGCGCTCCTGGCGCTCGGTTGAGACGCGGGCATAGAGGGCGGTGCGCATGGCGGGGCTGTCCTGGGTTGAGGAACAGGGATGGGGGTGTGATTGGGTTCGCCGGCGTCGGGTCGCGGGCGCACGGCGGCCAGCGGATCGGCCAGGAGACGGCGGTAGGCTTGGTCCAGCCGCTCGGCGCCGCCGCGGGGGCGGACCGGCACCGAGAGGATGGTCCAGCTTGCCCCCGTCCCGGCATGGGGTCGGGTCGGCATCGGGCAGGACCTCGCACGAGGTAAGCCCGGCCAGGTTCAGCACGCTCGCGCCCAAGGAAAATGCGCGTCGCGCCGCCGCGGACCACTAAGACACCCAGCCCCGGCAAATGGAACGGCAACCGTGAAGCGCACCGCGCCGATTGCGTTCGGATCGTGCACAAGCACAGGAACCTCCTCGCCCATGCGCCCGAGCGCCTGCATGAGGAGATCTCGGCCGACTACACCGACATGATCTATGCCGCGACCGCTGCGGACATCGAGGAGCGCCGGACGGCGTTCCTGCGCAAGTGGCGGCTGCGGCACCGGCCCGTGGCCGACAGTCTGGAGAAGGCTGGCGACAAGCTGTTCGCCTTCACCTGCTTGCCGCCGAGCCAGTGGAAGAGCGCCCGGACTACGAACGCGATCGAGCGTCTACACGAGGA
>DATMZP010000622.1:0-2776 GCA_035573595.1 Hyphomicrobiaceae bacterium | reverse complement strand
AGCGCGGGAGCTGGACGGGTCGACGCTTAGTGGACTGGCGCCGCCAGCGCAACTGCGGGCAGCGTAGTGTCTGCGCCCATGTCCCAGCACGGACCGACTTCCGGTCTACGAGGCAGGCGGTCGCAACGCGCACCGCACTCGGAATGCGGCTTCCGACCCAATTCGCCCTGATGTATTGTCACCGGGGAGACAGGTGTGAGCCGGTCGGTTCGTTTAAGCTCCGAGCGTCCGGGTCTGACGCCGCAACGCGTTGTCTTGCCGCGCCTGATCTTGTTGGCTCTCCGGCGCGGTCGATTGGCAAAGCGCATTGAATGAAGTGATTGGGGGAAGAACGCTTATGTGAGGGCTGCCGCGCGCCGGCCGGAGCCATCGGGTCGCACCCCGCACCAGTGTGAACGCCGCCCTAGGAGCTGTCTCGCACAGGACCGGGGTGCCCAGGCGTGCTGGCTTGGCCCTGGCTCGGCCTTCGCCACCCGTAAAAAATCATCGAGGTCGTGGGATAATGATCCGCAAGAGCTATTTGATCGTGCTTGCTTGTCTCCTGGTTCCGCCTGGCCCCGCGGCGGCGGCCGAGCCAGGGGCACGTGGGGAGGTCCACGAAGACAGCGGACCGGCAGGGCGTCTGGCGGAGGCGCAAGCGCGTGCCCAGGCGCAGCCGATCAAGCTGCGGGCGACGCTGTTTCTTCCCGCCGCCGATGCCTTGCTGGGTCAGAGCCTCGTGCGTTTCAAGGAGGCCGTGGAACGGTGGTCCGAGAAGGCGATCACGGTCGAGATCTTCGACAAGGGCCGGCTCTACATCGACGATGAGACGGTCGGCGCCGTGCAGTCCGGAGCCGTCGAGCTGGGCGTCGCCGGGTTCAACCAGTTTGCCAAGCGCATTCCCGGCATCGACATTCTGGAACAGCCGTTTCTCTTCAATTTCGAGGAGCTGGTCAGGGCCGCCGCCGATCCGTCAAGCGATCTGCGCAAGCTGATCGACGCTACCATCGTTGAGGCCGTCGGCGTGCGGGTCCTGTGGTGGCAGTCAACCGGGAACCAGATTTTCATTTCCAATGGCACGACCGTCAACGAGCCGCAGCAGATCAAGGACCGCAAGGTGCGCGTCTTCTCGCCCACGCATGCGGTGTTCGTGAAACAGTGCGGTGGAGTCCCGGTGATGGTCTCCGCCAACAAGACGCTCGACGCCTTCAAGGCCGGCCAGATCGAGATGGCGATGGGCGCCAGCGCGCTGATCGCCAATCGCGAGCTGTGGACGGTGGCCGACACAATCACGCGCACGCTGCACGCGCCGATCGAGTTTTTCCTGATCGTCAATGAGAAGATCTGGCAGTCGTTGCCGGAGGCGCACCGCAAGATCCTCATGGATGCTGCCCAGGACGAGGAGCGCCAGAGCCGCCACAGGATCACGGAAATCGAGTCCGGGTACTACGCCATGTTCCGCCAGAAGGGCATGACTCTTCATGATCTCACCGCCGATCAGATCGCCGACTGGCGCGCTTGCAGCGCTTCCATCGTCGAGGAGTACATGCTGAGCAGCTCCGACCTCGCGCGGCAGCTTCTGGCGGCCTACGGCAGGCTTCGCACAGAGCCATGCTGCACTGCCGGTCCCAGCACGGCCGGAGCCTTCAGTCGGCGCTGATGGCGGCGACTCCTGCGCGAATATCCGACCATGGCGAAGTCACGCGATCGCCCGCCGCGTCATATCAGTTCGCCCCGGCGGTGAGACCGTAGCGGCTGCCGACCAGTTGGGTCCACTTGGCGGCGCAGGCCTCGCCGCAGCGCCTGGCCCAGCGCGACAGCACCACCTCGTTGAGCGCCTTCTGCCGCGCCTTGAGATCGGTCTCGGAGGGTTTCACCAGCTTCATCTTGCCGGGCGCGCCGACCGAGCAGGGCCCGGTGCCGGTGCTGCAGGCCACGCCCTCGTCGCTCTCGTCCTCGATGACCCTCCAGGCCTTGTCCTCGTGCGCCTTCATCTGCTTGGCGAGGAAGGCCTGGGTGTCCGGCGACAGCTTGCTCCATACGCTCTGGTTCACCACCCAGATGCCGATGGTGTAGCCGACGGGCAGGCGGAACAGCATGCTCGTCACCTCGGGCCATTTGGCCTTGTAGCCGGGCATGGTGCCGGTGATGGCGCAGTCCACCACGCCCTTCTCCAGGGCCGGCCGCACCTCGCCGAAGGCGATGGTGACGCCGATGCCGCCCAGCGCGGAGACGAAGTCGCGCTGCGACGTGCCCTGCACGCGCACCTTCTTGCCCTTGAGGTCGTCGATGCTTCTGATGTCGCCGCGGCAATAGAAGACCTGCTCCGGGAAGGGGAAGGTGGCGAGGATGAGCGCGTTGTGCTTCTCCTTCATGGTCTTCTGCATCTCGGGCAGCCAGGCCGTGACGACGTCGCGGCCCATCTTGAAGTCCTTGGCCACGCCGGCGATGTCTGAGGCCTCGATCACCGCCCCGCCGTCCTCCACGTAGATGGGCAGGGCGGCGGCCACGTCGAACACGCCCTGCTTGAGGAGGCGTAGCAGCTCGGTGCCCTTGAGGTTCAGCTCGGTGATGGACTTGATGTTGCCGGTGATACTGCCGCCCGACGCCTCCGGCAGGTCCTTCGCCCACAGCGGCTGCTCCAGGTTCTGCCAGTTGGTCAGGAAGCTCCAGGTGCCGGCGACGTTGAACTGCTTTCTGTCGAGCTGCTGGGCGTCAACGGCGCGGCAGAAGGCAAGGGCGAGAAGTGCCGCGAGCGCCGCTGCCGCAAAAGCGGGGCGCATGAGCATCTCCTCTC
>DATMZP010000621.1:0-5165 GCA_035573595.1 Hyphomicrobiaceae bacterium | reverse complement strand
CCGGGGCGTCTGCTGCGCCGCTGGTGCCGTTGCGTCTCCCACCGGCGATCCATAGCCTTTCTCTTCACGGGTGGCTCGGCCGCGTCGCTGCGCTCATCGTGTGCGGCCTGATTGCTGCCGCGGCCGTCCACATGATGTCGCGGATGGACAGCACCGCCCTGCTGGAGCGCGACGTTCTGGCCGCCCACGTCCGCTCCCTCCTGCAGGACAGCCCAACCCAGGTTGCCTCCTCCGAGGCCCACACCGTCAAGCCGTGGTTCGCCGGCCGCCTGGAGTTCGCACCCTCTGTGAAGGACCTCGCCGCCGAGGGCTTCCCGTTGGCCGGTGCGCGGCTCGACTATATCGGCGAGCGCCGCGTCGCCGCCCTGGTCTACCGCCGCCGCCTGCACGTGGTGAACGTCTTCGTCTGGCCGGCCGCCGACGCCGCCGACAGCACCCCGCGCGCCCTGACCTTGCGCGGCTACAACCTCCTCACCTGGAGCCGGGGTGGCATCGCCTACTGGGCCATCTCCGACCTCAACATGGCCGAGCTGCAGCGGCTGCAGGCTCTGCTCTGAGCGGGGTCAGACCCCTGGCCGGACGCTGTCGTATTGCTGTGACGGTGGTGGCCAGGGGTCTGACCCCGTTCTCGTCCCTGCACGCGCGGTTCCCTGCGTCAACGCGCTCGGCGGCGAGTCCCCCTTGTGAGCGAGGATTCCCTCTCCCCGTTCGCGTCGAATGGCAGAACGAGGAGAGGGAATCCGGACGGCTACAGGTACACCGCCTTCATGCCGCCGGCCGGATAGCGGTCGCCCGAGGCGGCCCCCTTGGGAACAGCCGCCGAGATCTCCTCCACCTCCGCCGGCGTCAGCTCGACCTGCATGGCGCCGGCGTTCTCGTCGAGCCGGGCGGGGTAGCGTGTGCCCGGGATGGCCACCACGTCGTCACCCTGGGCCAGCAGCCACGCCAGGGTGAGCTGGCTCGGCGAGCAGCCCTTGCGGGCGGCGATGGCCTCGATCCTCGCCGCCAGCGTGCGGTTGTGGTCGAAGTGCTCCGCCTGGAAGCGGGGATGCTGCGCCCGCCGTCCGTCGATATCCGCAAACGACTTGAGGGCGCCCGTGAGGAAGCCGCGCCCGAGCGGCGAGTAGGCGACGAAGCCGATGCCGAGCTCCCGCGTGGTCTCGCGCGTCTCCTCGGCCTCGGAGCGGTAGAGCAACGAATACTCGGTCTGGACGGCCGCGATGGGGTGCACCGCATGGGCGCGGCGGATGCGCTCCGGCTTGGCCTCCGACAGGCCGAGGAAGCGCACCTTGCCCTGCTCGACCAGCCGCGACATCGCCCCCACGGTGTCCTCCACGGGCACGTTGGGGTCTACCCGGTGCTGATAGTAGAGATCGATCGCATCGACACCCAGTCGCTGCAGGCTCGCATCGCACGCCGCCTGCACGTACTCCGGCCGCCCGTTCACCAGGTTCGCGCCGCCTTCGCCCCGCACCTGGCCGAACTTGGTCGCCAGCATCACGCTGTCGCGCCGGCCGGCATTAAGCCCCCGCAGGGCGCGCCCCACCACCTCCTCGTTATGCCCCCAGCCGTACATGTCGGAGGTGTCGAGATGGTTGATGCCGCTGTCGATGGCATGCCGGATCAATCCCACCGACTGCTCGTCCTCTGCCGTCCCGTAGATGCCCGACAGCGACATGCACCCGAGCCCCACGGCCGATACAGACACGCCGCTCCTGCCGAGCTGGCGATAGACAATCCTCGTCATGGCATCCCCAATTGATCGTTGATGGTGGCCGATGGCTCAGGCGTGCGTCGCGCCGCCGCTCATGTCCCTGCCCCGCATTTGCAAGCCAGCTGAGGAAGGCTACGGGAGCTGCCGCGAGCGGTTCGCATTGTCCAGCTGGAAGGGAGACGTGTAAACCGTTCCGTGCATCCTTCAACCGCAACGTGATCGGCAGCGTGGCCTCGGCATGATAGAAACCTTCACAGCCATCCGGTCCTTCGGGATCTGGCTTATCGGCCACCGCACCGAGTTGGGCCTTTCGCTGCGGGTGACCGTCTCCGCCCTGGCGACTCTGGCCGTCTCGCAGCTGCTGCACCTGCGTATCCCCCTGTGGGCCGTGTTGACGGCCGTGATTCTGACCCAGCTGAGCGTCGGCGGGTCGCTCAGGGCTACCGTGGACTACTTCACCGGCACCGTCGGCGCCGCCATCTACGCCGGAGCAGTCGGCGCCCTCGTTCCGGTCACGAACGACACCGCGCTCTACACCGGGCTGGCGGTCGCTCTCGCACCGGCAACGCTGCTGGCGACGCTCAATGCACGCTTCAGCGCCGCGCCGTTCACCGCGGTGCTGGTGTATCTCGCGCCCACGATCACGCACGTGAGCCCGATCGAGTCGGCCCTCGAGCGCCTGTTCGAGGTCGGCGTGGGGGGCTCCATCGGCCTGATCGTGTCCCTCCTGGTGCTGCCGGCGCGCGCCCACGACCTGGCGATCGACGCCGCAGCCCACATGCTGCAGCGGATGGCGCGGCTCCAATCCGGCATGTTCGCCAGCTTCACCGAGCCGTCGGATCACGCGTCGCTGCTCCATCTGCAGGACAGCATCGGCCAGGACCTCGTCCGGCTGGAGACGGTTGCCCTCGAAGCCAGGCAGGAGCGGGCGGTGCGTCTGACGGCCGAGCCCGACCAGGCTCCGCTGGTGCGCACGATGCTTCGGTTGCGCCACGACCTGGTGATGATCTGGCGCGCCGCCCTGGAGCCGCTGCCCGAGCCTTTCCGGGCGCGCCTCGGCCCCCGGCTGGCGCAGATCGGCACGGCGATGGCCGACTATCTCAACGGATGTGCCGGCGCCCTGCTGGCGCGCCGCGGCCCGCCGCCGATGGATGCCGTCATGGCCGCGCTCGATGCCTATGCCGCCGAGATGGCGGCATTACGCCAGGAGGGGCTCACGCGGGGCTTGCCGGTCCACGCGGCGGAGCACATCTTCGCCCTCGGCTTTGCGCTCGATCAGATGCGTCACCATCTCCGCGATCTTGAGCGTTGCGTGACGGAGCTCTCCATACCGGGCCGACGCAACGCCCGCTCGTAATGGGCCCGCTCGTAATGGGAAGACGCTTGCGATGCGTGCTGTCGAGCGAGACGCTCCGAAGGAGGGTCTTGCCCAGGGGAGGATTTGATGCGGACTGACGTCGGGACGCAACCGGGCTCGCTGCCGGCGCCCGCCATGGCGGCCTGGCTCACCATGGCCTACCGCGGCTCGCAGGCGGTGATCGCCGCGACCAAGCTCAACGTGCCGGACGCGCTCGGCAAAGGCCCGCGCACGAGCGCGGAGGTTGCGCAAGCCACCGGCACCCGCCCTGACGCTATGCACCGCCTGCTGCGGGCGCTGGCGGCCTTCGACGTGGTGCGCGATCTCGGCGATGGCAGGTTCGAGCTGACAGCCATCGGCGACAGCCTGCGCGCCGATGCGCCCAACTCGGTCCGTCCGATGGCCCTCATGTACGGCAGCGACAGCAGCTGGGAGGCCTGCGGCCAGCTTGCCGAGTGCGTCAGGACAGGCGAGACTGCCTACCGCATCCTGCACGGCGTGGACAACCTGTTCCCCTATCTCGACAAGGACCCGGAGCAGGCGCGCATCTTCGACGCCGGCCAGAGCGCCAGCGCCGCTCTGGTGGGCGCCGTTGCCGCCCAGGCCTACGACTTCTCGGGCGGCCGCCGCGTGGTGGACGTGGGCGGAGGCCGCGGTACGGTGCTGGCCTCCATCCTCAAGGCCCACCCCGGCCTGCGTGGCACCCTTCTCGACCTGCCGCGCGTGGCCCAGGGCGCCGCCGCGCACTTCGCCAGTGAAGGCCTCGCTGACCGCGCCACGGCCGTCGGCGGCGACATGTTCGCGGGCGTGCCCGCAGGCGGCGACATCTATCTCCTCTCCCACGTCATCCACGACTGGGGCGAGGAGGACTCGATCAAGATTCTGCGGTCCTGCCGTCGCGTCATGCCGGCCGACGCGAGGCTCCTGATCCTCGAGCGCGTGATGCCGGAGCGCGTCGAGCCGAGCCTGGAGGTGCAGGTGAAGGTCGTGCAGGACATCACCATGATGATCGCCCACGGCACCGCCCGCGAGCGCACTGCGCGGGAGTTTAAGGTCCTGCGCGACGCCGCGTGTCTGCGCCTGGTCCGCATCCTGCCGACACCGGCCCCGGTGAGCCTGGTCGAAGCTGCGCCGGCGTGATCGCCGCAGTCAGCGGTAGCGGGCGGCGGAGCGGGTGCGGGCCTTGGCGGCCTCCACGGCACGGTCGCGCGGCGGGGCGGTGGTGACGAGCGAGGCGAGCAGGTCGTGCGCGGCCTCGGTCACCGCGTCCACGGCCCGGTTGAAGGCGGCCTCGTTGGCCTGGGAGGGCCGGTTGAAGCCGCTCAGCTTGCGCACGAACTGCAGGGCCGAGGCGCGGACCTCGTCGTCGGTAGCCGGCGGCGCGAAGTTGTAGAGCGTCCTGATGTTGCGGCACATCACTGATCTCCGGGATAGTCTGCTAGGCGGGTCTCCAGCTCGGCGCTGGCTCATTCGATATAGCTTAACGGCTACTTGGCACTGGGTTAGCGGTGCCATGCATATTATGGCGCTGGCGCCGCAAGCTGAGCCGCATTCATAAGAAATAGGGCCGGTTGACCTCAAGAATGGCGCGGCGGACACTACATGAGATCGCAACGGGCAGCGCACGTCCCGACAGCGAGCCCTTACTCGGCCTGCCCCAGATGGTGGCTGCAGGCTCTCGGAAGGAGCGATGGCGATGACGCAGAAGCTCGACGCAGAGGCCCGCAAGACGATCCCCGCGCGCCTGCCCGGATGGCACCTGGTGGAGGGGCGCGATGCGATCCACAAGACCTTCACATTCAAGGACTTCAGCGCAGCTTTCGGATTCATGACGAGGGCTGCGCTGGCTGCGGAGCGCATGAACCATCACCCGGAGTGGCTCAATGTCTGGAGCCGGGTGGAGGTGACGCTCTCCACCCATGACGCCGGCGGGCTCACCGAGCGCGACCTGAAGCTGGCCGAGATCATGGACCGCATCGCCGGCTAGCCCGTTCTATTCGCCGTAGAGGCGACAGCAAGGGGCCAGGCAAGCGCCGCACGCACCCTGCTTCGGCCGATGACGCCCCGATTCCGCCGCTACTGAACACGGACTGA
>DATMZP010000620.1:0-10325 GCA_035573595.1 Hyphomicrobiaceae bacterium | reverse complement strand
GTAGTGGCCGAAGCGGTGGTGGAAGACGCGGTCCTGGAGGTGGGGCGAGCGCAGGAACTCCTCGCGCCCGACCGGGCGGCCGAGGGCCGCGCGCGACCACGAGGCGAGGTTGGTGTCGAGGATTTGATAGGCCCCGAGCGCCGTGCGGCCGCGGCCGGCGTTGGCGGTGACGTGGTAGCGGCCCGTCGACTCGATCTTGCGGATGGCGGCGGCGTACGTGGCCATCACCGGATCGAATGGCGCGGCCGAGGCCTGGGATGATACGGCCGCAAGCGCCCCCGTAAGCGTCAAGGCAGTCATGGCTTTCCTGATGATCGAAATGGTCTCGACTCCTGATTCTGGTTCTTGCGGATGACGCGGGACGAAGGGGCCAGCGTGCGCTGCCCTTGCGCCCTTGTTTTTTCGGGTTGCGGGCCACGCGTGCCGCGCGAGCCAGCAACCGGGACGGACCGGCGAGCCTGATGCGCAGGCCGCGCGCGACCGGGAAGGTCGGGCGCGACCAAAGGGTGCAGCGTCGCACACTTATCGGCGGCCCCGTGCCGCGGTTAAGATGGGGCGGATCGATGAAGCCCGCATCCCCTTTTGGGGGGAGACTTGGGTGCGACGGGGGTGCGACCCAGGAGCCCAGGCCGCGCGACGGTTGCCGGCTGGCCGGACGGTCCGCACACGTTGGTGGATGCTGGCGCCGGGCGGCTGGACGTGTCGGATCTGCCCTTCGCTTCGCCGCACCTACGCGATAGGCTCCCGCCGAACCCGCGCAGCGAGGCAGGCATGACGTACAACAGACCGCAGGCTCAACCCGGCACGCTCGCGCTCCGATCGCTCCGCGTTGTGGCCGCGGCGCTTGCCTTGACCACCCTGGCCTTGACTCTGGCCTCGGCCCTGGGTGCCGGCGGCATAAGCCTTGCGACCCCGGCCATCGCTCAGACCGGGGCGACAGCGCAGGAGAAGGCGGCCGCACGGGCGGCCTATGACAAGGCCTTGCGCGAGTTCAAGGCGGTTCTCGCCGAGCGCCGGACGCAGATCGAGGCCAGGCAGAGGCTGCCCGAGCGGCCGGGGCAGGCGCTCTACCTGGCGCGGCTGCAGGTGATCAGCACCTACAAGGACCTGACCGACGCGGAGCCGTCGCGCATCGGGCGGCCCAACAGGTTCGGCATCCCGCCGGCCTACTTCGACGCCGACATCGAGCCGCTGGTGGAGGAGTACGCCGCGCTCTTCGCCGTCATGCAGGCACCGCCGGCGGGGGCGCAGGCATCCAAGACTCCGTTCAAGGACGTGGCGGACCTTGCCCGCGCCATTGCGCGGGCCAGGGGGCTCGATGCGGCGACGGTGGACGCGGCGGGGCGCATCAGCCTCGGCCTGTTCTTCGCCGAGACCAACGGCAACCAGAACATCGGCAACGGCCGCTCCAACACCTACATGGGCAGCTTCCAGACCGGCGTCGAGGAGGACCGGAAAGGGCGCTTGGGCTGGGCGGCGATCCTGCCGAAGGTGGCGGCGCTCGCCCCCACGGTGGCCGCCCGCGACGCCAAGGAGACGGCGCGCGTCGGCGACGCCGACCAGCGCTTCAACCACTGGACCGCCGTGCGCAACGGGCTGATGAACGCCCACGCCGGGCTGTTCGCCGAGCTGCCCTCGATCATGGCGATGCTGCCCGACCCGATCGACCAGATGAAGCTGTTCGAGCTTATCCAGATTATCCCCAGTCCCACGCGTGCCGCGTTGAGGTCCGGCAACATCGAGACCTATCGCATCTCGGAGCCGCGGATCATGGGATATCTGCGCAACAACTCGATCTTCACCTTCGGCAAGACCGACCGGGCCAGGACCAGCGCGACCTATCGCGAGATCCTCGATGCCATGTGGCTGTTCGCCCCCAAGTTCGAGCGCGCCCGCGCCGCGTACGAGGAGATCAAGGCCGCCGAGAGCCGGCACGCCCCGTAGGGCCGCGGCGCGCATGGCCGCCGTGCGATGCGGGCCTGCGCGGGCCCGGACGGCTCTGGGCGGGCCCGGATTAACGGCTATCGCCGGATGCGCCCGGCGGTCTATGCCAGTGCCATGCGCTACGCCCTGGCCATCCTCGATCTCGACGGCACCCTGGCGGACAGCCTGCCGTGGTTCCGCGCCCACGTGAACGACGTGGCGGACCGGTTCGGGTTCCGGCGCATCGCGGAGGAGGACATCGGGCCGCTGCGCCGCGCGGACACTCGCGGGATCCTGGCGCGCCTCGACGTGCCGCGCTGGAAGGTGCCGATGATCGCCCGGCACATGCGGCGGCTCAAGACGGCGCATCTCGCCGAGATCGCGCTGTTCCCCGGCGCCGGCGCCATGCTGCGCACGCTGCATGCGGGCGGCCTCAGGCTGGCGCTCGTCAGCTCCGATCTGGAGGCGAACGCGCGGGCGCAGCTGGGGGAGGCGAATGCCGCGCTGATCTCCGACTTCGCCTGCGGCGCGTCGCTGTTCGGCAAGGCCGCCAAGTTCCGCCGCGTGCTCAAGCGCGCCGGCGTGCCGCCGGCCTCGGCCATCGCCATCGGCGACGAGGTGCGCGACATCGAGGCCGCCCGTGCCGTCGGCCTCGCCTGCGGCGCCGTCACCTGGGGCTACGCGGCGCGCGAGGCGCTGATCGCGCTCGAACCGGACCTGCTGATCGAGCGCATGGAGGACATCGCGCGCGCCCTGCTGCCGGGACGCGATAGCGCGTGACGACGCAAGGTCGGGGGCATTGCCCGGGCCTATTGCCGGCCGGCCTCTCCCGCCCAGTGGGCGGCGCGGCGGCCGACGGCGGCGGCGATGCGGGGCAGGCTCTCGCGCTCAAGGTAGGCGGCGAGGTCGGCCTTGATGCGGGCGATGAGGCCGGGGCCCTCGTAGACGAGGCCGGTGTAGAGCTGCAGCAGCGTGGCGCCCGCCTCGATCTTGGCGATGGCCGCCGCGCCGGAGTCGATGCCGCCGATGCCGATCAGCGGCAGGCGGCCCCCGGTCAGCATATGCACGCGGGCCAGCATGGCGGTGGAGCGATGGAACAGCGGCCGGCCGGACAGTCCGCCGGCCTCCCTGGCGGCGGCCGCCTCGGTGAGGCCGTCACGAGCCAGCGTCGTGTTGGAGACGGCAATGCCGTCCACGCCGCGCCGCGTCAGCACGGCAACGACCGGCTCCAGATCCGCCTCGGCGATGTCGGGGGCGAGCTTCACCACCATCGGTCGGCGCGGCTTGCCGGTCGCGACCAGGGCCTCGCGCGCCGCCTGCACCCGGGCGAGAAGCTCGTCGAGGGCGGCGGGCGCCTGCAGGTCGCGCAGGCCGGGGGTATTGGGCGAGGACACGTTGATGGTGAAGTAGCTCGCCACGTCATAGAGGGCGTGCACGCCCATGGCGTAGTCCCCCAAGCGGTCGGCCGCGCTGCGGTTGGCGCCGACGTTTACCCCCACCACGCCCGTCATGCCGGCGCGCCGGAGCCCGGAGAGCCGCGCCAGCGCCGCCGCGTGACCGGCGTTGTTGAACCCCAGGCGGTTGATCATGGCCCGGTCGCGCACCAGCCGGAAGACGCGCGGGCGCGGATTGCCGGCCTGCGCCAGCGGCGTGACGGTGCCGATCTCCACATGGCCGAAGCCCATGGTCAGCAGGCGGTCCGGCACGCGCGCGTCCTTGTCGAAGCCGGGGGCCATGCCGAGCGGGTTGGGGAAGGTGAGCCCCCACGCCTCCACCCGCAGCCTCGGGTCGTCCGGCGCCGCCGGGCGTGGATGGACGCCGGCCTCCAGCGCCTTGAGGGTCAGCTCGTGCGCCTGCTCGGGATCGAGGCCGAACAGCAACGGGCGCGCGAAATCGTAGACGGCCGAGAGCATCGCCGGCTCTCCCAAAGAAAGGGAATCGTCAAGTCCGATCAATAGCATCGACCGCGTCACACGGCAGTGGGCAAAGCCGCGCGCCCACAGCGTCCCGTGGAACGGTTGCGTATGGGAACGAATTCATGCTCTCAATGGCCGCGGGTGTCGGGGGGGCGCTCGCCGGTTACTTGCTGCGTTAAGGAGAGTGTCGGTTCATGTCATCGCCATTCGGTGCCCAGGCGATGCCGCTTGGGCAGCTGTTTGCCGACCCCAATTTCATTCACGTTCCGTCCTATCAGCGCTCTTTTGCCTGGACGCCCGACGAGGCTGGCCGGCTGCTCGAAGACGTCCTGGAGGCCCTCGACGCGGAGGCCGAATCCGACCAGGGCGGTGACTATTTCCTCGGCCCCATGCTGTTCATCGAGCCGACCCCGCCTACCGGGCGCATCGCCACCTGGAAGGCGTCGCGGACGGGCCGGGTGCGCGAGGTGGTGGACGGCCTGCAGCGCCTCACCACCCTCACCATCCTGTTCTGTGTGCTGCGCGATCTCGACGCGGAGGCCGGCGAGCCGGGGAGCGAGCGGCTGCTGGCCGCCATCGGCGCCGGTGCCCGCGTCCGCCTTGCCCTGCGCGAGCGCGAGGAGGCCTTTTTCCAGGCGCATGTGCGCCGCCCCGGCGCCACCACCGCCGCGGCGGGGCCGGAGGGCGGCCTCGCCCCGGCCGAGGAGCGCATCCTGGAGGTACGCCGGCACATGCGCGACGCGCTCGCCGATCTCGAGGCTGCCGGGCGGCGGGGGTTGGCCGAGTTCCTGCTCGACAAGTGCCACATCGTCCTCGTGTCGGCGACGGGCATCGACCGGGCGCACCGCATGTTCACGGTCTTGAACGCCACGGGCCGTCCGCTCGCCCGCAACGACATCCTGAAAGCGTCCCTGCTCGGCAGCGTGCCGGCGCCGGCGGTGGAGCGGGCGACGATGGCCTGGGATGCGGCCCAGGCCCGGCTCGGGGCCGACTTCGACGGCCTGTTCAGCCATATCCGGACCGTCTACCAGCGTTCCTCGACGCATATCATCTCCGGCGTCCAGAGGATCGCCGAGGAGCAAGGCGGGGCCGAGGCCTTCATCGTGCGCCTGCTCGCCCCCGCCGCGGTGGCCTTCGACGACATCCGCCAGGCGAGGCATGCCGGCGCGCCGCAGTCGGGGGCGATCTCGGCGTCGCTGCGGCATCTGGGCTGGCTGAGAGGCGGCGACTGGGTGCCGCCGGTGCTGCTGTGCTGGCTGCGGCACGGCACCGACCCGGCCGAGCTGGCCTGGTTCCTGCGCGCCCTCGACCGGCTGGCCTACGGCCTGCGCATCCTCGGCATGGGCACCAAGCGGCGGGCCGGTCGTCTCGGCTCCGTCATCAATGCGCTGCACCAGGGCGACGACCTGCGGGCTGCCACCAGCGCTCTGATGCTGACGCGCGACGAGCAGGGCACCATCCGCCACAACCTGCGCGACCTGCACGCCCGCAGCGCGCCGCTGGCCAAGCTGGTGCTGCTGCGGCTCAACGAGGAGATGGCGGGCCGGCCGCAGGACCTGCCGGCCGAGGACCTCACGGTAGAGCACATCCTGCCGCGCAAGCCGGCCGCCAACAGCCGCTGGCGCCAGTGGTTCCCGGACCCGGCGGAGCGCGGGCGCTGCACCGAGTCGCTCGGCAATCTGGTGCTGATGACGAGGGCGCAGAACGACCGGGCGGGCAACCAGGATTTCGCCAAGAAGCAGCAGGTGCTGTTCGCCGCCGACGGCGCGCTGACGCTGCCGGTCAACGCCTACATGCGGGGACAGACGGAGTGGCGGGCGGCCCAGATCCGCGAGCGCGAGGGTGAGTTGCTCGCCCACCTCTACCGGCTGTGGGACATCGCCCCGCCCCAGCGCATGGCCGCCTCGCCCGCCCCGCGCGGCATGGCGGAGGCCGCGGTGCGGGAATGAGGGGCATTGGCGGGCGGCGAACGCATTGCGATGCGCCCGACCTGAGCAGAGTCGCTCGCTGGGCCACCGCTCGGCTCTCGCGTCCGGTTTCGGAGCGTTGTTGTTCGCGGCCACGCAAGGCACGGTCGGATTTGCCCCGCCTCCCATCCGGCAGCTTCCGGGGGGCGTTGGGCCGACTGCGAGACTTTGCTCAGGCGGAAGGGTTGCCGCCGTCCGCGTCGCCCTTCTTTCTGCCGAACCAGCGGCGCAGCATGCCAGGCTTCTGCTCCCTGGTGGCTGCGGGGGCGGGCTCGGCCTCAGGGGGCGCTGCAGGCGCCGGGCCGACCACCTCGCCGAACTTGCTGAAGAACTCGCCGGCGAGCTTCCTGGCGGTGGCGTCGATCAGGCGCCCGCCGAGCTGGGCCAGCTTGCCGCCGACGTCGGCCCTGGCCTCGTAGCGCAGGATGGTGCCGTCACCGTCCTCGACGAGCCGCACCAGGGCGCTGCCCTTGGCATGGCCCGCCGTACCGCCGCTGCCTTCGCCGGCGATGCGGTAGCCGTTGGGCGGGTCAATCTCCGACAGGGCGACCTTGCCTGAGAAGCGGGCGCTCACCGGGCCGATCTGCAACTTTACCTTCGCGGTCATCTCGGTGTCGGACTGCTTCTCGAGGGTCTCGCAGCCAGGGATGCACTGCTTCAGCACCTCGACATCGTTGAGCGCGGCCCACACCGTCGCGCGGCTGGCGGCGATGCGCTCCTCGCCGGTCATGTCCATGTCGGCTTGTCCATGTCGTCTTGCTCCTCCGGCACGCCAACGCGTGGGCGCCCTTGCAGCGCAGGGCTTGGCGCCGCGACCGGGTCCGCGACGGGTTCAGGCTCTGGATTGCCACGCCGGCGCGAGGTTGTCGCGCCCCATCGCGCCGATGGGCTTAAGAAAGGCCCCCGCGGCAGGCTGCGCCAGGGGCCAAGGGCGCATCGGTGCAATGCCCGTTCGCAGCCGCAATCTCCGCCGTAGCGCCGGCCGTTTCGGGCTACGGCCCTTGCCGCCCAGCCCGGCCTACTGCGGGTCGTCCTCCTTCAAGAATCGGCTCGCGACCCAGCCCTTCTGGCCCTTGTACTCGACCTCGCACCAGCGTGCGCGTGCGGCCCGGTCCCTCTGCAGCGGCGTCATGCGCTTCCACTGCTCGAACGTGACGTGGTTGGGGCAGCCGTAGTTCCTGAGGCCCCTGGCGTTGAAGGGGATGCGGGCGATACGCCGGCTGTCGCCGTCGGGCGCCACCCGCAGGTTCAGCGTGTCGTCCGAGCGCACCCCGGTGACGGCCGAGAACTGAGGGGCGGGCGCGTCGGCTTGCGCCAGGGCGGGCGCCGCCAGCACCGCAAGCATACAAAAAAGACAGGCCCCGTATCCGAACATACGGGTCACTCTAATCGGCACGCGCGAGCCTTGCCAAGACGGAAGGCCTGCGGCACCGGCGTCGGTCTGCGGTATGCCGGTTGTCCGATGCAGAGCTGCGACGGTGGGTGAGCCGGTCGGCTGGCGGGGCTCCGGGTGCCCTGGCGGACTCGCTGAGGACTCGATGGGGACACGTTGTCGAGCCTTGCATCGGAGGGGCCAAAGTGATGATCATGTGACAGGGTGACGAAAAAAGGAGGCGCACTTGAGCGATGTCGAGCCGATAGAGTTCAGCCCGCGCTGGCGCGCGGGCGTTGCCAGTGTCACCGCGACGGCGCCGGGCCGTCTCGACCCCCTGATCCATTTCAGCCGCCGGGAGCTTGAGGAGATCCTGCGGGTCTACGGCCGCCGGGTGGCGGCGGGGGACTGGCGCGACTACGCGCTCGACTTTAGACGCGACAAGGCGGTGTTCTCCGTGTTCCGCCATACCAGCGAAGTGCCGCTTTATCGCATCGAGAAGTGCCCGGAGCTGGCCCGGCGCCAGGGCGCCTACAGCGTGGTGGCCGCCACCGGCCTCATCATGAAGCGCGGCCACGATCTGGCGCGGGTGCTCGCTGTCCTGGACAAGGGGGTGAGGCTGGTGGCCGTTTGAGCCGCAACGGCAAAGCAACCATTCCCGTCGGCGCCGATCCGGGCCCTGGTCCCCCGCCTGGTATCGCAAGCGGGATGGCTCTTTCGCCGAAGGACCCGGCTGATGCACGGCGCTGAGCGACGGATCGGCCCATGGCTCCAGGCGGGGCTCCAGACTGGCCTCCGGGCGTGGCGCCGGCGTTGGTGGGGGGCGGATCCGGCCGCGCTGGCGGCGTATGCCGGGCTGCGGCCGATGGTGGTGGTGACAGGCGGCTCCGACGGCATCGGTTATGCACTCGCGCGCCGGTTCGCCGCCGCCGGCAACGATGTGATGCTGGTGGCGCGCCGGGCCGAGCCGCTGGAGCGGGCGGCGGCCGCCATCCGCGCCGAGCTCAAGGTCGAGGCGGTGGCCGTGCCGGCCGACGTGACCGCCCCGGACGCCGTTGCGGTCATCGACCGTGCCCTGGCCAACGCCCACGCCTACGCCGACGTCCTCGTCAACAGCGCCGGGATCGGGCTGGCCGGGCCGTTCCATGCCCAGGCCGCGGAGGACGTGATGCGGCTCGTCGATCTCAACGTGCGGGCGCTGACGGCGCTGACGCGCCACTACCTCCCGGGCATGCGGCAACGCGGGCGGGGCGGCATCCTCAATCTCGCCTCGCTCGGCGGTTACACACCCGGCCCCTACCAGGCTGCCTACTATGCGAGCAAGGCGTACGTGATCTCCCTCAGCGAGGCGATTGCAGCAGAAACCGCAGGCGAGGGCGTGCGCGTGTGCGCGCTGGCGCCGGGGCCGGTGCTGACCGCGTGGCACGAGCGCGCCGGCGCCGGGAACGCCTTGTACCGCTACGTGCTGCCGATGTCGGCCGCGTCCGTGGCGCGCGCCGGCTATCTGGGCTACACGCTGGGCCTGCGCGTGGTGGTTCCGGGGCTGGTGAGCCCGTTTCTTGCCTTAGCCCTTCGTATCGCGCCGCATGCCATCATGGTTCCTATCGTCCGATGGTTGCTTAAGCCACGCTAAGCGAGGCCCCGACGAATGTTTGACGCACAGCCGACCGATCTCGACAGCGGCGGGCGCGCCGCCGGCCAGGTGCCGGTGGCGCGCTCCCGCTCGAAAAAGCCGGTGCTGATCGTCCTGCACCAGGAGAATTCCAACCCCGGCCATGTGGGGCAATGGCTCGTCCGCAACGGCTTTCCCCTCGACATCCGCAAGCCGCGCTTCGGCGAGCCGCTGCCGGCGACGCTGGCCGGCCACTGCGGGGCGGTGATCTTCGGCGGCCCCATGAGCGCCAACGACAAGGACGAATTCATCCTGCGCGAGATCGAGTGGATCGGCGTGGCGCTGAAGGAGAAGGCGCCATTGCTCGGCATTTGCCTCGGCGCCCAGATGCTGGCCCTGCACCTGGGTGCCAGGGTCGGCTTCGACCCGGAGGCGCGGGGCGAGATGGGCTACTACCCACTGCAGACCACCCCACAGGGGCAGCGGGCGGGGGCGTTTCCAGACCACGTCTACCAGTGGCACCGCGAGGGCTGCGAGCTGCCGCGCGGCGCCCTGCAGCTTGCCACCTCGGATGGGGCCTTCCCCAACCAAGCCTTCGCCTGCGGGCCGGCGGCTGTGGGCCTGCAGTTCCACCCCGAGATCACCTTCGCCCAGGTGCACCGCTGGACCGGCCGGGACAACACGCGGCTCCTGATCAAGGGCGCGCGCCAGCGCGAGGAGCACATCGCCGGCCACATCGCCCACGCCCCCAAGGTGCAGGCCTGGCTCGGCGCGTTCCTTGAGCGGTGGACCAGGGCGGAGCTGCCGCTGGAGGCAACGTAGGGTGGCAAGGCTCCGGCCCGCCGGTTGTCCGAACGAACCGCTTGCCAGCTACCAGCCCAACCGACAATTGTCTGGGTGGAACCTCCCTCCACCGGTCTTCCGCGCCTTCGAGGCGCACCTGCAACAAGCCGAAGGCCGGATTGCGCCGAGCCGACCTTCGCGCAAGCGACGCGGCCGTCGCTCGGTCGCTTCTATGCGTTCGATAGCCCAGTTGAGTGGGTATCCCACTTAACTGGACCATTGCGCCGCAACGCTCTATAGGACCCCGCAACAATTCCAGCCCACCTCGCAGCAATGGCGCGATCGCGGAGGCGCGCGAGCCCATGTTCGACATCAAGTGGATCAGGGACAATCCGGAGGCGTTCGATGCGGGGCTCCGCAAGCGCGGCATCTCGCCCGGCGGCGACGTGAAGTTCTCGAGTGACCTGATCCAGCTGGACGAGGCGCGGCGCAGCGTCATCACGCGGCTGCAGGAGAAGCAGGCGCGGCGCAACGCGGCGTCCAAGGAGATCGGCAAGGCCAAGGCGGCCAAGGACGAGGCCAAGGCCGCCGCCCTGATGGCCGAGGTGGCCGCTCTCAAGGATGAGCTGGCCAGGGGCGAGGACGACCAGCGCGCCGCCGACAAGGCTCTGCACGACGCGCTGTCGGTCATCCCCAACCTGCCGCTCGACGAGGTGCCGGTCGGCAAGGACGAGCACGACAATAAGGAGGTG
>DATMZP010000619.1:0-2075 GCA_035573595.1 Hyphomicrobiaceae bacterium | reverse complement strand
CCCATCTCACGCAGGATCGGCACGACCTGGAGGTGTCGTTCAAGATCCTGGGCCTGGAGGCGCGCCTGCGCCTGCTGGAGCCCGGCGTGCCGGCCATCGTCAAGTGCTAGAGCGTACGCAAGTAGCGTCCTATTACGGAAGCACTCCCTGCTTGGCCAGAGGCGTGGTCCAGCGGCAGATCTCTGCCGCAGGCCATTGACCCTCGCCAGTTGTCCACAAATCACGCGATGGAACTGCAACGGCCGGCGGTGACCGCCACGGATCGACAATCGCAACGCAGCGTCGTGGCGATCGATGCCACGGCTGTCACCTCGCCGGCGTGACGCTCGCGGCCGGCAGGGCGCCCCTCACCTCTGCCAGCGCCCGACGCTGTGGAGCTTCTGCCAGTTCCACATCGCAAGATAGAAGGCGATGAACAGGAGGAAGATCCCGCCCGGGAGGGCGACGTAGGCGATGCCGGCGGCACAGGCGAGGCCGAGACCGGCGACGATGCGCACCGACCACGCCGGTCCCAGCAGCCGGCCCAGCCAGGCATCGAGGGCGTGGCCGCCGTCGAGGGGATAGGCCGGCAGCAGGTTGAAGAGCATCAGGTAATAGTTGTACCCGGAGAGGTTCAGCAGCGGCCACGCCAGCAGGGGCGCGCCGCCGCGCGCCGCGGCGACGGCCAGGGCGTCGAGCCCCCAATACAGCAGCAGGTTGGCTGCCGGCCCGGCCAGGAAGATCACCGTCCGGGCGAATACGGAGCGGGGGAGGGATCGCTCGAAGTGGGCGAGACCGCCGAGCCCCGTCAGCTCGATGTGCGAGACGTGGGCGTTGAACAGCCGGCCGGCGAAGGCGTGGCCGAGCTCGTGCAGCAAAATCGACAGCAGCAAGCCGACGACGATCACGAAACCGGCCGACATGGCCTGGGTGTTGCCGCCGGTGAAGTAGGGATAGCAGAAGATCAGCAGCACCAGCACGAACATCATGTCGAGATAGATCGGGATGCCGGCGATGCGGCCGATCTCGAAGCGGGTGAACATGGGTGCTTACCTCTGGCCCTGTCTCGGTCCGGCCTGGCCCCTCAGTGCGCCTTCGGCGCGCCCGGCTGGCGCAGGGGATGGGCGCTGGCAAAGTGCTCGTCCGCCATGCAGCGACTATGGATGCGCTGCACGGTGGGGTGGCCGTCGAGCGTGCCCTTGAAGACCATATAGCCCGTACAGTGGCTGACGAGGCACAGGTCGGCCATGGTGGGCGTGTCGCCGTGGCAGAAGGTGCCGGTGGCCTTATCGCGCGCCAGGTGCGCCTCGTAGGCGTCGAGGCCCTGGCCGAACCAGCGCCGTACCCAGGCGGCCTTGCCCTCCTCGTCCAGGCCGAAGGTGGCGCCCACGTAGTTGCGCACGCGCGGCACGATCAGGGGGTGGGAATCGGCCACCGTGATCAGCGACAGCGCCCGCACCCGCGCCCGGCCCTTGGGGTCGGCCGGCAGCAGCGGGGGCTCCGGGTAGACCTCGTCCAGATACTCCAGGATGGCGAGCGACTGGTACAGCACGCTGCCGTCATCCAGCACCAGCGACGGGATCACCATCTGAGGGTTGACGTTCTTGTAGTCCGGCTGGTGCTGGACACCTGTATCGAGGTTGACCTCCACCGGATCGTACTTGAGCCCCTTCAGGTTGAGCGCGATGCGCACTCGGAACGTCGCCAGCGAGCGCCAGTAGGTGTAGACCTTCATCCTGTTGTCTCCTCGCTGCCTTGAGCGGTGCGCTTCGGGGTCAGACCCCTGGCCCAAATCGGTTTCAGTTATCACGAGACGGTGTGGACCAGGGGTCTGACCCCCGGCCCGTCTGCGCGCGTGTCTAGCACGTCGTCAGGCGGCAGCGTAAATGGCGGGCGCGTTCTCCACCAGCGGGAGGCATCCCAATGCGGCTCGCCGGCCACCCGGCCCTTGACTTGGGCCGCTGCACCGGTGCAGCACCGGCCGTGCATTGCGACACGAATCAACCGATGGAGCCTGACATGGCCTTCGTGACGGCGGACGTTGTCGAGAACCCCGGCGGAGAGCTTCCCTTCAAGGTGGTGTTCAAGCAGGGCGA
>DATMZP010000618.1:0-5340 GCA_035573595.1 Hyphomicrobiaceae bacterium | reverse complement strand
TGATCGCCAGGTTCTTGCCGACCTCGAACTTGGTCGCATCGGTCTGCCGTATCTTGAGGCGCCCGCTCCCGCGCTCGATGTCCTCGGCCAGAAGCTGCATGCCGCGCACCAGGTTCTCGCCATCTGACGCGAAGGTCTCGTGCAAGAGTTCTGGGTTGGTGAACACCCAATTCGTTGGTGCAATCGCATTCACGATCTGGGTCATATAGAACCGGGCCTTGTTCCGCGTGTGCGGATCGAGGTCTTCGACCTCATTGACCAGGGTCTCGGCCCAGCGTGAGGTGATGAGATAAGACTGCTTCAGGAACTCGAAATAGGGGTGTTCGGACCAGGCCGGATGCGTGAAACGAGGATCCTGGGGGGGCGAGCTGGCAGCCTGTCCAGCGTGCCCATTCTGCAGTCCGATGAACCGGCACACGGATGAATGCCACAGGTCGGACCAGCTGTTCCAGAGCGCGACCTGAGCCTCAAACACCTTGTAGGGCTGCCTCCACCAAGCACGTTGGAGCTGAGCGAAGGTTCTCAGGGCGGGGGCGAGATCATCGTGCAAGGTGACGTGGGTTGGCGGGATCGCATGAGGCTGCAAGAAGATGGTGGCGGCCTTGCCTGTTTCCTCAACCAGCCGGGCCATGTTGCGGGCGAACCGCTGGGGGTTGCGGATTTCGAAACCGAGGGCCTGCGCCGCCTCAAGCTGTCCCTGACCCATCCTGAACCCCACGCTACTGACTGTCTCTGGCCACCACAGGACGAGATCGCGACTAATGATACAATGCGACTGTGTTTTTCAACATGGACCTCCCTCCTTGTATGGGGCTCACGATGTCAAGCGTAATCTTCTTCGTGCGAACGCAGTCTGCTGGACGAAATCGGGACCGGCCTCGCGGCTCTCTGGACGGCGCTTGGCCGCTCCACCTTGTATCCGGTCGGCCCGCAAAGGGGACCTGACCACCATCCCACGTGCGTGGGTCATGCAAGGCCGGGAGAGCGGGACCCATCTTTGCAACGGCACTGTGGCCCTGGGGGGACACCGGTCCACGCTCGTCCCGCTTCGTCGCGAGCAGCCAGCGGCCGCCGCAGCGAACCTGGTCAGACCTTTAGGACGGCACCCTCCGGCACAATCCCGACCGTCACATAGCGCCACAACGAGACGATCAGCTTGCGCGCCATCGCAACCAGCAGGATCCGGCGCATCCGGCCCGTGCTGGAGCCAGCGCGCTCGTGGAACCAGCGCGTCAGGGCGCTCTCCGGTTGGTGGCGCAGCCACAGCCAGGCCAGCTCGATGGCAGTCCGCCTCGCCCGCGAGTTGCCCGCCTTGGCGATGCCCTGGTCGCGCCGGACTGCGCCGCTCTGCCACGGACTGGGGGCCAGGCCAAGGTAGCCGCCCACCTCGCGCCGGTTACGGAAGGCCCGGAAGAACACTTCATTGCCCAGCACCGTCGCGAACGTGAGCCCAATGCCGCGCAGCTGCGCCAGCCGGGCGGCGGGACCGTCCTGCGCTTGCGCAACAGCCTTTTGCTCGGCCTCCACCTCGGCGATCATCTCCATCACCAGCCAGAGCCGTCGGCACTCGCGCAATAACTCGGCTCGCAAGCAGGGGGCGAGCGGCAGGCCGTCGGGCGTGCGCAAGGCCTCGAACCGCGCCTGCCAATCCCGCCGGGTCGGCTCGAAGTCGCGAATGCCCTGGGTCATCAGCAGTCCCTTGATGCGGCTGGTGTGCTGACCACGCTCGACGACGAGCCGGGCTCGCTCGCGCGATCGCCGGCGCGCATCCTCCTGGGCGGGTGTGGGCACGTGCACGACCCGACAGACCTGGGCCTCGCCGCGCTCCAGCGCCATCAGCGTGCGCAAGAGCCCGGCGGCATCGAGGCGGTCCGTCTTGGCCCGCCGCGCCCGGCGGTTGACCAGCAGACTGGCGGCATCCAGCACCCGGTTCTCGATGCCGCGGGCGCAGAGCCAGCGATGCAGCCAGAAGCCGTCGTAGCCAGCCTCAAAGCAGCACACGACGCGAACAGGCCGGCCGAGCTTCTCCTCGGCTTGGCTGCGCTTGCGCGTGATCAGCGCGAGCAAGCCATCGGCGTCGCCGCCGTCCAGCCGGTACTGGCTGACCTTGTTCGCAATAGGCGAGTGGAGGGCCACCAGCCAGGTCGAGCGGCTCAGTTCGAGGGCCACGAACAGCGTGGCCGATGCAGTCTCAGCCAGGGACGCGGGCGTTGACGCAGATACCATGGGGAGCCTCCTGATCCAGATGTCCGGACCCGAGCCTACCGATGCTCAGCCGTCCGTCGCCCCATAGGATCTTTTTCAGCGCTCTTCACGCTCTGGCTGTCAATGATCGCGACCGTCGGGCTTGCGTCCCGCGCGGCCTGCTCGCGGCACTTCACGTAGAGCGTGTCATGAAGGTGATCGAGCGTGCCGTCCCAGCTCCAGAGCTCGAAGTAGTCGTACACCGTCGAGCGCGGCGGCAGGTCCTTGGGGATAGCCCGCCACTGGCAGCCTGTGCTGAGGATGTACATCAGCCCGTTCACCACCTCGCGCACGTTCACCGTGCGCTTGTTGCCGCCACGTTTGCCCGGCCGGATGAGCGGCCCCACATGGCTCCATTCCTCATCCGTCAAATCGCTCGGATACCGCAGTTTGCTGCGGTCGTACCGCGCACGGTTCTCGATCGTCCACATCGGCGACCTCTCCACGACTCAGGCCGCTACCCTTGCATCACAAACGCTTGATCCCATTCAATATGTTCCCGAACAGGCTCTTAGAGATTCCGTCCCGAAGGTCCAGGATCTTGCGGCTGCCGAGTTCACCACACTCCGGCTGCGGCTCGTCAAGGTCGCGGCGCGGATCACCGAGACGGCAAGCCGCGTGCGCATCGCCCTGGCGAGTTACTGCCCGGAAGCCGATCTGTTCCGCGGGCTCACCAACGCCCTCATGCCTCGGGGGCCGTGACCGCAGGGGCTTCAGCCCCGTTGAGCCCTGATCTCGGCAACCTCCAGCGCGTGCCCCATGTCCGAACCGCCGCCGCGGTCCCACGCCGCCTTGAGACCGCATGACCTCGACCGTCCTGAGATCCCTTGCCCGCCTCGCCTATCGCCGCGATGAATAAGGCGGGCTAGCCCTCGTGGGAACGCCGTGCAAAATGCCCCGCCACGTCACACCATGGTATACCTAGCGTGACACGAGGGGTGTGGGATGAGTTTCCGTGCGGGAGGGGCGCTATCGCAAGGGTGATACCGGCGCGCATTAGCCCTGACACATTCGCAAAAGCTCAAATGGGACTGCGGACCTCCACATTCCGAACGGGTCAGCGCCAAGGCGCGCCGGTATGAGTCCAAAGGTTACGTCGTAACCTTTTCTCGCGGGAACCGCCGCGCTTACATCGAGGCCCGCCTTGAGCGGGACGGGGAGTATGACCTCCTCACCCGCGTCCGCGCCGGTGGGATGACCGCAAAGGCGATCAGGAGCCTGATGGGCGGCCGTTCTGGGTGGCCGGGTGATATGCTCGATCCGGTGCGGCGGGCCTCTGGGCGCGCGTCCCTCAGTCGGGGTCTTGGCCCAAGCTCTTGAGCACGTCCGTGGCTTCCGGCATGCCGAGCCGGGCGGCCTTGCGGTAGTACTCGGTCGCTTTGGCCTCGTCCTTGGCGACCCCTCGTCCGACGTAGTAGAGCGAGCCCACGTTGAAGGCCGCATCCGCATCGTCCTGGTCGGCAGCCTTGCTGAACCAGAGGAATGCTTCCTCATACTTTTCGTCAAAGGTGGCGATCTCGGCGAGCTTGACCTGCGCCTCGACGCTGCCGTTCTCGGCCGCCCGGCGGAACCACGTCTGAGCCGCAGCGGGATCGGGTTTGGCCCCCTCGCCCTGGGCATACATCAGACCGAGGTTGTACGCCGCGGGCGCATAGCCCTGCTCAGCCGATTTTCGATACCAAGCCATGGCTTTGGCATCGTTGCGCCTGGTCCCCTTCCCGTCGCGATACATGAAGGCGAGGGTGTGCTGAGCCTCGCGATCCCCTTTCTGGGCGGCGGCCTCGAACAGCTTCAGGGCAGTGGCGTACTGCTGCTTCTGGTAGGCCGCAGTGGCGGCATCGATGGTCTGCATTGAGCTTGCAGACGGATTGAGCGCGGCCATCGCGAACGCGATGACAAGTGAGGAAGGGGCATGCATCGCATGGTCCTCCAGCAATGCCCAGAGGCAAACTGATTGGGCCCGGTCGAGCCGGAACGGGCCAGCACGGATCAATCAATCGAGTGTGTCGCGGATAGGGCGCGATGCCAGCTCAGGGATCAACTAGCCGGAACAGAATGGGATGGCGCGAAACCGTATCAGCTTTGATGCGCCAATCACCCCCGACTGCGACTGAGGTCCTCTGTGCTCAGAAGTAGAGCAGGAGGATGCAACCGCGGAGCTGCCTCGCAAGGCATGTCGCGGTCGAGCTGTTAGCGTGCCACCACGACCGGGGTGCCCACCCTGACCCTGTCGAACAGGTCAACGATGTCCTGATTGTACATGCGAATGCAGCCATACGAGGCAAAGGTGCCGATCGAGGACGGCTTATTGGTGCCGTGAATGGCATACTGACCGCCCGACAGCGTCATCGCGCGCGGACCCATCGGATTGTGTGACGACCCACCGGGGATCACGTTGGGCAGCTTCGGGTTGTCGGCCCGGACCTCGTCGGGGGGTGACCAGGCGGGCTGGACATACTTGCCGCTGACCTGGGCGGCGCCTTGCCATTGCTTGCCCGGCCGGCCGACCGCGACGGGGTAGCGGATCGCCGTGCCGTTACCGATCACCCAATAGAGCCGCCGCTCGGCGGTCTTGATCACGATGGTACCGGCGTGGACGCTACTCTCATAGGGGACGACCTCGTGGGCGCTTGCTGGGGCAACGGCGCACATCATCGCGGCCGCCGCGAGCGCGGCCTGTCCTTTGTGCCTGAGCATGTTTGCTGTCCCGTGTTGGCAACCTTAGCAGTAACGATGCTCAACAGCTAAGGTTCCCACGTGAAATCACGCCACCGCAGCCGGAGCAGGGCACCTCTGTCCTCGATCGCTGGTCGGCATGGGAAGCTGTCAGGCTAGAGTTAAGAAAGGGTTTGGTCGTGCGCACCGGTATCGGCCCAAACGGCCTGGACCAGCAACGGCGATAGCCGCAAGCGGTCCTTGTCTGTCGCCATCGACCGCGCCGCGATGAGACCCCGTTCAGTAGGGGGAGGGCGACGTCCCGCTTGCTTCAGCCCGGCCTTGAACGCGGCACCCGCCATCGAGCACGTCCTCGCCCGTGGCAGACCGTTTTGTGCTGATAGCCCCAGGCGGGCAGGCGGGCGTAGATGCCATACTCGT
>DATMZP010000617.1:0-5736 GCA_035573595.1 Hyphomicrobiaceae bacterium | reverse complement strand
GCTGGGGTGGGGAAACGAGGGTGTGTCAAGCGGATGCACGACGATGCGCGGCAGCCATGCGGGCTGGAGGCCGACGTTGGCGACAGCAGGGTCAGACCCTCGCCACCACTATGGCATACGGTCGATGCGGCAGAGGCGAGGGGTCTGACCGCTCTTCCTTCATGCGCCGCGTGGTCCGGGGCGCTGGATTGCAGCTTCCACGAGGCGCCAGCCGTTGAGCGGCATCAGCAGGGCATGCAGCAGCCAAACAGGCGTGAGGCCGAGGGCCAAGCCGTAGGCCATGAACGCCAGATTGCCGGCGAGCGCCGCGAGCCGCAGCGGGATCAGGTCCTTCATGGAGAACGCCGCCAGCACGAGCCCCGACGCGACATAGCCACAAAGCTCCCAGCCCACAGCACGCCTCCCGTCGCTGTCGTTCCAACGAGGGTTGGTCGCGGCGGGGCGCGCTCTGGTTCACGGAGAGCGCGCGCTCGTTCACCGGGGCATCCAATGCAATCGCGCTCCGCCTGACGCACCCTACCGTGCGGCGACCTCGCGCACCGACTTGAGGGTGGTGAGCGCGTTGACGCGCCCGGCGCCGAAATCGTCGTCGCGGCCGGCCGGGCCGAGGTCGTCTGCGCCGGCGGCCATCAGCTGGCCGATGGCGTTGACATCAAGGCCGGGATCGCGCTCCAGGAGCAGTGCCGCGATGCCACTGACGTACGCGGTGGCAAAAGACGTGCCCGACAGCAGCTCGTGCTTGCCACCCTCCACCGGCGCCAGAACGTCGACGCCAGGGGCGGAAATAGCGATGTAGCGGCCGCGATTGGCCTGCGGATAGCGCCGGTCTGCCGCATCCACCGCCGTCACCGCGATTACGCCGGGAAAGGCCGCGGGAAAGGCCGGCGGCGCCTTGGGTCCGGCGTTGCCCGCCGCGGCCACCACGACGACGCCCTTGCGACGCACGGCGTCGAGCAGCTCCTGCAGGTGTCCCGAGCGCGGGCCGACGAAGCTGAGGTTCAGCACCTTGGCCCCGTTGCTCGCCGCCCAGTCGATGGCGCCCAACAGGATCTCCGTGGTCGTGTCGGGTGGCGCGCCGGGCTTGGTGCGGAATGCGCGCACCGCCAGGATCTCGGCCTCTGGCGCCACTCCTTCCACCACGCCGCGCGAGGCGATGATGCCGGCCACCGCGGTGCCGTGAAAATCGGGCGCCGGGTCCGGGCCGCCGACCGCGTCGAACGAGCGGACGGTGACGCCCTTGAGGTCCGGGTGCGCCGTGTCTATGGCCGAGTCGATCACCGCCACGGCCACATTGCGGCCGAGCGCCATCCGGTGTGCCTCGGGCAGGTGCACCTTGCGCGGGCCGTACTGGGGAATGGGCGCCGACTCGCGCTGGTCGTCGCCGGAGTGGAAATAGAGCCAGTTGAACTGGGCGGCGCGGACGCGCGGATCGCGCCGCAGGGCCGCCAGCGCCGCCGCCTCTGAGCGGCCGGCGCGCACACGGAACAGCTCGGCGCGGGCGCCGATCAGCGCGATGGGCCGGCTCGATACGAGATCCAGCCCGTAGGCCTGGGCCAGGTTCGCACCCAGCGACTGCGGTCTCGTCTGGTCGACGAGCACGAGGATCTCGCGCGTGACCCGCTCCGGCACCGGCCGATCCCTCGTGCGCTCGTCCATGCGGCGCGGCAGCGACTGCAGCACCGTCGCCTGCTCGGCCGGCACATCGGGCAGGATGACGACGGGCGGGAAATGGGGGAATCGCGGGTCCCTGGTCTGCTTGGGCTGCCGCGGGTCATCGTGCGTCGGCCCGTCACGCGGAGTGTCACGCGGAGTGTCACGCGGCCGGTCGGGGGTCCTGTCAGGTCTCCTGTCCGGCGTCTTGTGGGGCGGCGGGTCGTCGACCGAGAGGCGCCCGGGCTTCAGCCGCGGCGGCAGCTTCTTCGCCTTCTTGGAGGACATGGGGCGCCGCTGGAACTGCGCCGGCTCGATTGCGCTTGCTGCTGCAGGAACGGCTTTGAGGCCGGTTGCCGGCGGCGAGGCCGATGCGGGCGCCGCCAGCAAGAGAAGCGCGAAGGCGAGCACGGAGGTCAGACCCCTCGCCGCGACCGCGCGTTGGAATTTGTTCCTTCGCAGGCGAGGGGTCTGACCCCTTTCCGGAACGCGAGGGGTCCGACCCCTTCCCTCTGTCATGGCGCATCAATCCCTGCTCGGCAGCACCGCGCGCACGATATCGCGCCGCCCGGCCAGCCGCCGCATCAGCGCCTCGCGCCCGGCCGTGGAGCGGTCCTCCGTCCGCAGCCTGATCTTGTATACCCCACCGGCCTTGGGGCCGTCCACGATGCTGCCGTCGAGGTCGGTGAGCAGCTGCGAGATCGCCGTCGCCTTCGCATCGTCGGCGAAAGTGACGAGCAGCGCGATGCCGTCGCCGCTCTGGCCACCCGAGGCGGTCTGGTAGGTGCCGGCGCGCTCGTTGAGCAGCGACACGATGGCAATGCCCTGTACGGCGATCAGCACCGCCGCCGCCAGAGCTGCCCAGCGCACCGCATTGGCCGTGGGTGCTGCGAGCAGGTCGCCGACTTGCTGCAGGCCGCCCCGCAGCGCACGCATTGCCGCCCAGCCGGGTCTGGCAGCCGGCAGAGACGCCATGAGCCGTGCCGTGGCGCCGGCGGAGGGAAGCCCCAGGGCCTCGTTAGCGGCCACGGTCTCGTCCCGCTCGGTGCGTGCAAGGTCGAGCTGGCGCGCCACCTCCGGGTGGGCGGCGAGGTAGGCCTCCATCTTCGCCAGGTCGGCCGCATCCAGCCGGCCGGTGACGTACCAGGGGAGAAGCATCTCGATCTCCTCGCGCTCGATGTCCCCGCGAGACAGCTCGTTCATGGCCAACCTCGATCGACCCCGGCATCCTTCAGCAGCCCGGAGAGCCGCTTGCGCGCGTAGAACATCCGCGTCTTCACGGTGTTCTCGGGGATCTTGAGAACCTCGCTCACCTCGCTCACCGACAGCTCGTGGTAGTAGACGAGGTCGATGACCGCCTTGTGCTCGGCCGACAGCTTGTCGAGACAGAGCCGGAGGATCGCGCCCTTGTCGGCTTTCTGTACGGCCACCTCGGGGTCGTCACCGGCGTCGGCGAGGGCGTCCGCGGCGTCCTCGTCCCAGCTCTGCTCGCGCCGCTTGCGCAGGCGGCTGACGGCCCGGTGATGGGCGATCGACAGGATCCATGTGCTTGGCGCCGATGCGCCTTCGAACTTGCCGGCATTGCGCCACACCTCCAGGAACACCTCGTTCATCACCTCTTCCGCCACGGCCGCGTTGCCCACGAGCCGCAGGGCGAACCGGTACACGCGCGCCTGGTGTGCGGCGAGGAGCGCGCGCAAGGCGGCCTCCTCGCCGGCGACGATGCGCCGGATCAGCTCCAGGTCCTGCGCGGCTCGGCTCATGCGGGCCACCCGCCTGAAGGCCTGGTATCGGCTCTGTCGCTCCGATCTGAACGAAGGTTCATCGTTGGCCCGGAAATCGTCGAAGATTCAGAAAACTTGCATGCCAGAATGCAGCCGCGCGACGCAACCGGCGGACGCGGCGGCAAGGCAGGCGATTCGCCCGCCTATTCATACCGGCTGACAGGCGTCTGACCAGCCTTAAGCGGCCGACCCGGGCCGACCCGGGCTTCGGTGGGCGCCGGAAAGCGCCGCCCGGCCGTGGCCAGATGGCATCGAAGAACAAAAAGAGCCGGCTCGGGGGGAGCCGGCTGAGTCGGGGCAGGACCTTGGAAAAAGGGGATCAGTCGGAGCAGCCGGCGCGGCGCATGCAGCGCCAGTAGCGGCCCGTATTGTCGCCGTACTCCTCCTCGCACCGGGCGGACTGGGCGGAGCAGTACCCCAGCCCCAGGACGATGGCGCCGCCGATGGCGGGGCCCCAGTGGTGATGGTGGTGGTTGCCGCCGCCCTTGTCGCCCTTGCCGCCGCCTCCGCCACCCTTGAACTTGTCGGGACCTGGAGGAATGCCGCCACCGCCGCCGTTGCCGCAACACTTGAAGTCGCCCGGCCCCTTGTCCTTAACGAGCTCGACGGCGCCGATATCAGCAGGCTCGGCCAGCGGGGCAAGCGGAGCCGCGGACGCGACGCCGAGGGCGGTCGGCAGCCCCGAGCCGGGGGTGAGGAAGAGGGCCGCTGCAAGGGCGGCCGTACTCAGTATCAGTTTCCTGTTGATGAAGGTCATCGCAAAGCTCCGCGCGCTACGCCGGGACGACCAGGGTCGGTCCGGCCATTCCCGCGCCCGTCCTGGGCGCCTGCTCATGCGTCGCGGCGGGGCTCGATCCGGTTCAAAGAAATCGGAGGGTGCAGCAAGCGAAAGCGCATTGCACCGATGGCGCGGGACCATCGCAGGAGCGTACTCGGTGCCGTACGGGCTGCGCCCCGTTACACCCTCCTACTGGAACGCGCTGTGGGCGCCGAAGGGGACGCCCAAGAACATTGTCGCCAAGCTCAATCCCGCGTCTGTGGAGGCGCTCGCCGATCCGTACACGCGCAAGCGGCTTGAGGACTTGGCGCAGGAGAACCTGACGCCCGACCCGCCGACGCCGGAGGCGCTGGGCGCTCTGCAGAAGGCGGAAGCTGAGAGGCGGTGGCCGATCGTCACGGCTGCCAATATCAAGGTCGAGTGACGGCCGCCGGCCGACGGCGCACAATTCTTGGACGCAATACTGACGGCAGCAACGCCTGCGTGCTAGCCTGCCGTTCAGCATGCGGCGATGCCCTTGCGAATGGGAGGCGAGATGACGACGGCGCAGGAAAGCGTGGAGCTCACCCGTGTCGGCCCCGGCACGGTGATGGGCGACTTGATGCGGTGCTACTGGATCCCCGCGGTTCTCTCCTCGGAGGTCGAGCGCGACGGGCCGCCCGTTCGCCTCAAGCTGCTCGGCGAGAAGTTGATCGCCTTTCGCGACAGCGCCGGCCGGGTGGGCGTGATGGACCACCGCTGCCCGCACCGCTGCGCCTCGCTGTTCCTCGGCCGCAACGAGGAGGGTGGGATACGCTGCGTCTACCACGGCTGGAAGTTCGACGTAGGCGGCAACTGCGTCGACATGCCGAGCGTGCCGCCGGACCAGGACTTCAAGCAGAAGGTCAAAGCCAAGGCCTATCCGGCTGTGGAGCGTGGGGGCGTGGTCTGGGTCTACATGGGCTCGCGCGCGCTGCCGCAGCTGCCGGCGTTCGAGATCCTGAACATGCCGCAGGACGAGATCCGCGTGGTCTTCGTCATGCGCTCGTGCAACTACCTGCAGGCGATCGAGGGCGAGCTCGACACCTCGCACTTCGGCTTCCTGCACGCCGGCCACGTGGACCCGGACGAGCTGGCGGAGGAGGAGCCGCTGCGCTACACGGTGATCAGCCGTCACCCGGACTACCACCTCGTCGACGCGCCCTGGGGCACACAGTATGCCGGCTACCGCGAGGCGGCGCCGGGCAAGACTTATTGGCGTTTCGCCAACTTCCTGTTCCCTTTCTGGACGCAGGCGCCCAACGGCGAGTTCGGCAGCCACATGCACGCCCGGGGCTGGGTGCCGCTCGACGACGAGCACACCATGTACGTCTATTTCTGGTGGCAGCGCGGCAGGTCGTCCATGACCCTGGGACAACCCGCCTACAAGGACGGCACGCCGATCGGCGGCACGGGGCGTGGCAACAAGCTCCTGCCCAACACCACCGACTGGCTGGGCCGCTGGCGCATGGCGGCGAACCCGGACAACGACTGGATGATCGACCG
>DATMZP010000616.1:0-2292 GCA_035573595.1 Hyphomicrobiaceae bacterium | reverse complement strand
CCGCCTCTCGGCGCGAGGGGCTGGCCGGCCAAGGTTGGGCGTTCGATGAACACGGAGACTCGCGCTATCGGCCATCAACCGTCGATCGCACCGGGGCGACCAGCGGCGAGTTGAAGACCATTGCAGCGATCCTCGAAGCACCGGTCATCGAAGGATTGTTCATGCATCTCGCCTGCGACGAGTTGCAGTCCGCGAGCCAAGGCGCCGATTTGAACGCGGTGCGCATCGGTTAGGCTGGCCAGTGCGGTGCCAGGCGGCCCGCACGCCAGGAGCGTCCGACCATGATGACCGGCCTGTTCGATCCCACGCGGCACGAGCCGCTGCAAGCTCCGCCATGGGACGAAGCCACCGCCCGCGAGGCGATCCGGCGCATCGCCGAGTCGGCCCTGGCGGACTACGAGCCCGGCCTGGGCTGGCGCGCGCATCCGCTCGACGACCCTGAGCCGCCGATCGAGCGTTTCCACAACCTGTATTTCGGCGCAGGCGGGGTGGTCTGGGCACTGCGGCATCTCGCGCAGGGTGGCGTGATCGACACGCTGCCCGATTTCATGCCCTTTGTCGCCACACTGCGCGAAGCCAACCGGCTGTTGCTCGCAGACGGCCAACACGGCAGCGCGTCGTACCTGTTTGGTGATGCGGGGCTCGATCTGCTGCACTGGACCCTGCGGCCCGACGAAGCACTGGCCCAGCGCTTGTTCGACACCGTACGAGGCAACTTGCACAACCCGGTGCGCGAGGCGTTGTGGGGCAACCCCGGCACGGTGCTGGCCGCCATCCACATGGCCGAGGCCACTGGCGAGGCACGCTGGACCGCGCTGGTGCGCGAGGCAGCCGATGCGCTGCAAGCCGAGATGGAGATCGATGCCGATACCGGCACTTGGCTGTGGGTGCAGAACCTGTATGGCCGCCCGCCGGTGCGCTACATCGGCGCCGGTCATGGCTTTGCCGGCAATGCGTACCCCTTCTTGCGGGCGGCAGCGCTGCTGCCGGCTGATCAAGTGGCGCTGGTGACCGAGCGCGCGCTGGCGACGCTGCAGGCCACGGCGCGGCACGCCGATGGCGGCGCCAACTGGTTTCCCGGCGTCAATCCCCAGCGCCCGGCCGATTGGCTGCCGCCGGTGCAGGATTGCCACGGCGCGCCGGGCATCGTCTGCCGGCTGGCCGCCGCACCGCGCACGCCCGAGTGGGACACGCTGCTGCTGCGCGCCGGTGCACTGACCTGGCGCGCTGGCCCGCTGAGCAAAGGCGCCGGCCTGTGCCACGGCACCGCCGGCAGCGGCTTTGCAATGCTCAAGCTGTGGCGGCGCAGCGGCGACCCAGCCTGGCTCGACCGCGCCCGGGCGCTGGCGATGCACGGCTGTGGGCAGGTCGAGCGGCACCGAGTCGAGTTTGGCCTGGGCCGCCACTCGCTTTGGACCGGCGACCTGGGCCTGGCCTGCCTGTTGTGGAACTGCATGAACGGCAGCGATGCCTTCCCGACGCTCGACGTGTTTTGACGCCGGCCACTCTTATTTCGGCGAGCACCGAACGTGCATCATGCGGCGCGAGCCTGCATGCGGTTGGTGGTCTCGGCGGTGGTCCACAGCGCGTGGGCCATGAAGCGCCAGTTCACCAGAGCAGCCTGGTAGCCGTCGCCTTCTTCGTTCCTTGCTCCAGCGGTGGCGTCTCTCACCAGCGCAACCTCAAAGCCGTTCTCGACAAGGTCGCGCATGTGTGCCTCGACGCACAGGTTGCCCACTGGACCGGCAACGATCGCTTTCTCGATCCGGCGGCGGCGCAATTGCAGGATCAGATCGTTGGTGGAGGAGCTGTATGCCTTGTGGGGGCTCGTGACGATCGTCTTGCCGTCCTCGATGTACGGCTTGTAGCGTTCTGGAAAATCAGCTCCCGACCCTCGAAACCCCTCCAGGCTGAGCGCGTTGACCCGATTGAGCAGGCCGATCTGGTGTGCCAAGTCTTCCAGCGGAGTCGATGGCACTTCCCAGGCGTGGTCGTGCGGGTAGTAGTAGTGGGGTGAAACAAAGACGAGATAGCCGTACTGCTTGGCCGCGCGCAGCAGCTTCTCGAGGTTGTTGGCCGTGTCGTTGGCGGCAAGACTGTCCGCGATGAGCGGATAGGCGCCACCTTGGGGTGAAAGGAAGTCGTTCTGCATGTCGGTGAGCACGATGGCCGTGTCAGCTGGGTCGATCGACAGGCCGGCGGCCGGATGGGTGAACATGTTCATGTCCTCCGCGAAAGGATTGAGAAAGTGACGGGAAATGGATTGAGACGTGTATATGCACTATCGAAGCG
>DATMZP010000615.1:0-5386 GCA_035573595.1 Hyphomicrobiaceae bacterium | reverse complement strand
AACGCCAGTCCCAGCGCCAGCCAGGCCACCGAGTAGGACCACACCTCGGGGGCGCCGGCGCCCTGCCAGATGGACAGGCGCTCGCCCTGGAAGGCGTGGCGCACCGTGAGCGTCACGTAGCCGAACACCAGCAGAAGGGCGAGCACGGCGGCGCCCCGCACGTACCAGGCCGGTCGCACGCCGCGGGCGATGCGGCCCACCACCACGGCCGCCAGCCCCGGCAGCAGGTAGGCGACCAGCAGCGAGCTGAATGCCACCGGCCCGCGCACGGGCTCGGACGTGAACAGCGGGTTCTCCAGGAGCCCGAGCCCTGCCAGCGTCACGCCGGCCGAGACGACCCCGAAGATCAGCGACGCCGCCCGGAACACCGGGTTGGCGCGGGCCAGATCCATGCGGATTAGCACGCCCGCGAAGCCGAGGCTCGTCAGCGCGATCAGCCCCTGCTCGACGTGGCCCGACCCGCGCGCCAGCGCATCGCCGCCGTTGAGCGCATGGCGGATCTGGAAGAACACGAGCAGCGCTGCGAGCAGTACGCCCAGCGCGTCGCAGGTGCGGGCGGCGAGGTCGTCGGCCTCGCGCCTCAGGATGCGGGCTGCGCCGAGGAACGCCGCCGCCGGCACGCCGTAGCCCAGCAGCAGCCAGTTGAAGATCGGCCAAGTGCCCACGTCGGCGCCCATGATGCGCGGGTCCCACGCCAATCGGCCCAGCACGATCAGGCCGATGGCGGCCACCACGGCGCGCAGCAGCGGGATGCGGTCGACGACGGCGAAGATCGCCGTGGCAAAGGCCGTGACGGCGAACGCCACCGTGAGATAGCCGCGGTCGAGCACCATCACGAAGGCCAGCGCCATGGCCGCAGCCACACCCGAGGCGAAGCTGCCGATGGCGAGACCGCTGACGGGCGTCCTCTCCTCCCGCGGCGCGCTTCTGTCGAAGCGGTCCGCCACCAGATAGAAGGCCGCCGCCAGCACCACCGCGAGCAGCGCAAACGAGATCGACCGGTCGAACTGGGTGACGCGCAGGTAGGCGAGCACCAGCGCCAGCAGTGGCGGCACGACGCCGGCCAGCGCATAGAGCCCCGCCGTCGGCAGCGGCAGCACCCGCCCGCGCCACAATCGAAGCGTCGCCATCGCCCCGACCGACAGGGTCGAGAGCCCGGCGAAGGCGAGGAAGCTCACCACGTTGTCCGGCAGCCGCAGCACCCCCACGAGCGCCGGCGCCAGCAGGCTCGCATCCGGCGGCGCCGCCAGCCCCGGCCACACCTTCACGCCCGCCAGCGCCAGGATGCCCGCCAGCACCGCGGCGGAGGCCGCCGGCGCGCTCCGCCACGCCGTGGCGCCGAGGATGGCAAGCGCCGCCACGGCAAAGTACGTCCACTGCTCCTCGGTCCGTGTGGCATCGAGCGCCAGCACGGCCAGTGCCGTCAGCGCCGCCAGCGCCAGGCCGGCGATCCAGTCCGGCCAGGCGTCGGCATCGGCCGTACCGAGATGTGGCTCCACGGCCATGAACAGCGCCGCCAGCCCGAGCTGCATGGCCACATGCACGAGCAGCGCCGTGGCCCACGCTGCGGACGCGCCTGCAGGGCCGCCGACGCTCCCTGCGGGCGCCAGCAGCACCAGGCCCCACAGCACCGCGCCGGCCACCACGGCCGCGGCCAGCCACAGCCAGCGCCGCATCCGGGCCAGGGCATAGGCCGCCCCGGCCACCGCTATCAGATAGAGGACCAACGGCCACGGGCTCGGCTGGTCGGAGCTCACCAGCAGCGGCACCACCAGGGCGCCGGCGAGGCCCAGCCCGGCCAGCGCCGGCCCGTGCAGCGCCGCGGCCAGCATGGTGGCGACGGCGATGGCTCCCAGCGCCACAAAGGCCGCCGCCGGCCCGATGAACCCATAGAGCGCGTGTGCGGCATAGGCTACGGCGAACGCGATTGCCGTGCCCGCGGCCGTCAGGATGCCGGGGATATGCGCCGCCGGCACCACTGCAACAGGCGAGGCCCGCTCGCCGTGGCGGAACCACTCGCCGCCGGCAATGAGCGCCGCTGCGAGCACCGCGCCAAGCCCCACCCGGACCGCCGGGCTGAACATCCCCTGCTCGACGGAATAGCGCACCAGCAGAAAACCGCCGAGGGCCAGCGCCAACCCTCCGACCCACACGGCCCAGCGCGTCCCCAGCCGCTCCTCCAGGCTGGCCGAGGCCACGGCAGGTCCCGTCGGCTGCGCCGGCAACTCAGGTCGAACGGGTTGCACGGGCGCCACAGGTTGTATGGGTGTCTTCGGCCGTTCGGATGGGGCTGCAGGCGCTTCAGCGGCAGCAGTCGCATCGGCAGCCGGCTCCCGCTCGTCTGCCTCCGGCTGCCCGGACGCTGACGCGGGCGGGGCCTCGCGAGCCGCAGAGCCCGCGGTGGCGATCTGCGCCCGCAGCGACTTCACCGCGTCCGCCAACCCCACCAGAGTCGCCTGCAGCGCCGCAATCCGGCGCCGCTGGCGGAATGCCACTACCACGGCGACCGCCGCCAGAATCAATGCCAACCCGTCCATACGCCCCGGCCCAGCTCCGCTCGACGGCCATCCTGCCGTCGGCGATCCCCCGATACCCCGCGGCCATCGCAGGGCGCCCGCAGACACACTATCCCAATACACACTCACCGCGCAGCAGCACACGCGCACCAACACACGCTCACCGCGCACCGTGGCGGTCTTGCACCCGTGCCCGGACGTCTGCACGCCCTTCGCAGGGAACTCTGTGGCCTTCCTGCGGCGCCTGGGCTATTTTTGCGGCGGGACTGGCGGAGTCTGCCGGAGGCGGGCTTGGAAGAGCTTGACACCTTCCGCAGGCGGCACTTGAAGGATTGAGGGACACCCGCAGCGCAATCACGGCGTCGTGAGCCATCGAGCATGGGCGGCCCGGCGGAGGTTGGCGCGGTGCGGACAGCGTTGGGGGAGACATTCGCTATGATTGCAGCGGCACGAGTGCTTTGCGGCGCGGCAGCGGGCACGGCGCTCCTGATCGCGGGCGCCACAATGGAGCCCGCTGGCGCGCAGGACGACGCCTGCAAGGCCGGATACGTCAACGCCACCGGACGCGGCAAGTGGCGGCCCTTCAGTAGAGGCAAGGAGCTGGAAGGCAACGGCGCTGCCATGCGGGACGCCGTGGCCGCGTGGGAGCGCGAGGTTGCCTCCACCCACGGCGACCGCTGGAAGCAGTGGGAGCTCGCGGTCGGCAAGAGCCACGAATGCGGGATTACCCAGGGCAAGGTGTTGAATAACCTCGTCCAGTGCACGATCAAGGGGCGGCCGTGCGCTGCGCCAGAGAGGGGGGCAGCGCCGGCGGTGGTGGCCGTCCCCGAAAGGGGCAATGGGCGCGACCGCGTCGATCGCGACGACGACCGCCGCATCCGCTACGGGAGCAGGTCCTGGCGCTACCAAATCGAGATGCGCCACCAGCAGCGCCTCGCCGAATGGCGCAACAGGCGGGAGAACTGGGCTTGGCGGCGCGAGGAGGCCCGCCAGCGCTATCTGCAGGCCCGGCGCGACGGCACCGAGGCCCGCGCCCGCGCGCGCGCCGACGCCCGCGAGCGCTATCTCGCCCGCTGGCGCGACTGAGCGAAGATCGTGGGGTGCGATGCCGCGAAGCGGCGTTGCACCGATAATCCACGACGTTCCGAGCGGATGCCCGGACGCGGCGGCCGGCGCAATCGCAGCGGCGCAAGCCCAGAGAGCCCGCCCTCAGCGGATCGCATCGAGCCGCAGCCGCAGCGCCGCCCTGGTAACGGGGCCATAGATGCCGTCGGCCGGGATCTGCGCCAGCCGCTGGAACTCGACGAGCGCCGCGCGCGTCTTCGGACCGAAGCGGCCATCCACCGCCAGGTCCGGCGCAATGGCGAACGTGCGCAGCGCCTCCTGCAACTCCCTGACCTGCGGGTCGGCGCGGGCCACGCGCCACGGCTCCCGCGCCTCGGGCGGCACCGTCTCAGCCGCCCGCGCGCTCATCCCAAGGCTGTCCGCACCATCCACCGTCACGCCGTCCTTCACCAGCCGCCAGACCTTGTCGAACCACGCCTTGCGGTCGGCGAAGCCGTTGAAGCCGCCGTTGATGCGGCGCGTGATGGCGGCGATGTCGTTGCGGTCTGCCGCCGCGTTTAGGCTCCCTTCCGCCCATTCCAGCAGGGCCGGGCTCAGTGCGTGCTGCGCCGAGATCACCAGCTCGGGGCTCGCCTCGAAACCGACGCCGGCGCGCTGGCCGAGCCGCTTGTAGCTGCCGCGCCCGGTGGTCTGCAGCACGCCCCGCCCGCGATAGCGGAAGCCGTCGCCGGGCTCGGTATTGCCAAGCTCCCTTGCCTTCCGCGGATTGCCGAGCCCATACACCCGCTCCGCCAGCGCCGCCGGGTGGCGCGCCAGCGAGCGCGCCTCATCGAGCCCCACCGCAGCCGAGTGCCGCCCCGGCCCGAACACCTCGACGATGCGCTCCGCCCGGTAGCTCATGTTCTCCTCGAGGACGGTGAGCCCCCCGGTCTCGTGCAGCACCTGCGCCAGGAAGTGCGCTACCCTGAGCGGCCGGTCGATGCCGTAGAGGGCGAGGACGCGGTCTCCGCTTTCGAATGTCTGGCGATAGTTGGGCTGCGCATTCCGCGCCAGCCTGTCGACGATCTCCCCAATGGCGATCATTGCCGTGCTCCCACCGATGTGGTTTCGCGCCAATTTCGCCGAATCGAGCTCCGGCGACACGCTCCGCGTACACCGATATCCCGTGCGGGGCCATGGCCAGACGCATCCGTCCAGCCCAAGACCGTGGATAGGCCGGAGCCCAGCGCCAGAGCCTCCGCCCTGTCGCCGCCCCGCCTCAGTTCATCTCCGTCACATAGTATCCGCCCGCCAGGTGGCAGTACGCCCGGCGCCACTCGACTGGGCGTCCATCGAGCATGAAGATCACCCGATCCAGCATCATCAGCTGCGTTTCCGAGGCGACGCCGAGCCGATCCGCCACGGCGCTTGGAGCCGCGTCGATAGCGACGCGCTCCTCCGCCCTGCCCAGCAACAAGCCGTACTCCTGGGCGAGCAGGCTGATGTCGTCGCAGACCGCCCTCTTGTCGCACAAGCCCGGAAACAGCTCGGCCGGCAGTGTCGCCTCCTCGACCAGGACGTTCTGCGCCCCGGCGCGCCGCAGCCGGTGAACACGAAAGACATCGGCACCCGCCCGCAAGCCGAGGCGCCCGCATTCCAGCTCGCTGGCGGCACCCTCCGTGATGTCCACCGGTCTCGCCGCCTCGGAGACGCGCTCGCCGTTGGGGCCACGCAGCTTGTTGAAGCGCGCCACCGCGGAATCAGAGGCCTGGTCCTTGACAAACGTCCCCTTGCCCTGCCGCCGCGTCACCAGGCGCCCCTCCTCC
>DATMZP010000614.1:0-4626 GCA_035573595.1 Hyphomicrobiaceae bacterium | reverse complement strand
CACGGGCTGATGCGCCTGCGCATTGCCAGCATCAACGACCTGCCCATCAACGAGAGTGAGCGCAAGTATCACTGGCCGCTCGGCCGGCGTCCCGACGCGCATCCCGGCTTGAGCGACCTTGGTCTGTAGAAGGCCCGCCGTCCAGATCGCGCAGCATATCGTCGGACCCGGGCTGCGCATCTACTCGATCATCGAGGTCGACGGCGCTCGTGAAACCATGATTGGCGAGGCGCGATGCATCGCCAACGAAGCGGAGCCCGCCGTTGGCGAGCTCGCAGTTGCCGTCGTCGGCGGCTCGCAAGGTCTCGGCCATGGGCGTATGCTGCTCATGCGGGCTTGATTCTGCGCTGCGGTGTCCGGCATTCTTGGGGCTGACACCCTGGCCCGCAACGCCGGCTTGATCGCGCTGGCGGCGCGATGTGGCTTCACGGCAGGAACCAAGCGCGAGAATGGAAGGCTGCTGTACCTCGTCAAGGACCTTCAGGCGCCGACGTGTGCGTTCCGCTGGCGGGCTGCAATGATTGGCGTTGTGGAAGGCACGCCATGGCCAAGGTGAACAGCATTTCCAACAAGGAGGAATGGCGATGACCAAGTGGACACCCGATCCCAGCTTCTATCCCTCCCCGCGCATGGCCATGAAGGCAGCGCCGGAGACGCTGGCCTACGTCGCCAGCTTCGATCCCGACCGCAAGGTGCCCGATGCGCTGGCGGTGGTCGATGTGGACCCTAAATCGGCGAGCTACTCCCGGATCGTGGGCAGTGTGCCGATGCCCAACGCCGGCGACGAGCTGCACCACTTCGGCTGGAACGCCTGCTCCTCCTGCCTGTGCCCCAACGCACCGCATCCGCACACCGAGCGGCGCTACCTGGTGGTGCCCGGCCTCAGATCCTCGCGCATCCACATCCTCGACACCAAGCCCGACCCGAGGAATCCCAAGATCGTCAAGGTGATCGAGCCCGCGGAGGTCGCTGAGAAGGCGGGGTACACCCGGCCCCACACCGTGCACTGCGGACCGGAGGGCGTCTACGTTGCGGCTCTGGGCAACCGCGAGGGCAAGGGGCCGGGCGGCGTCTTCCTGATGGACCACGAGACCTTCGACGTGCGGGGACAGTGGGAGATGGACCGCGGCCCGCAGCACCTCGCCTACGATGCGTGGTGGCACCTCGGCCACGACACCCTCGTCACCAGCGAGTGGGGCACGCCCGACATCATCGAGAACGGCCTCATCCCCGAAGTGCTGCTCGGCGCCAAGTACGGCCGGCGCCTGCACTTCTGGGACCTGCACAAGCGCAAGCACCTGCAGACCATCGACTTCGGCGACAAGTATCAGCTGGTGTTCGAGCTGCGCCCGGCGCACGATCCCACCAAGGCCTACGGCTTCGTCAACTGCGTGGTGAGCCTGGAGAACCTCTCGTCCTCGATCTGGACCTGGTACAAGGACGGCGACAAGTGGGCGGTCAAGAAGGTGATCGAGATCCCTGCCGAGCCGGCAGTCGAGGACGACCTGCCGCCGCTGCTCAAGGGCTTCAAGGCGGTGCCGCCGCTCGTCACCGACATCGACCTGTCGATGGACGACAAGCTCCTCTATGTAGCCTGCTGGGGCACCGGCGACCTGCAGCAGTACGACGTGTCCGACCCGCTCAACCCGAAGCTCACCGGCAAGGTCAGGATCGGCGGCATCGTCTCCAAGGCCACGCACCCCGGCGCCAAGAACGGTACGCTCAGTGGCGGCCCGCAGATGGTGGAGATCAGCCGCGACGGGCGGCGCGTCTATTTCACCAATTCGCTCTACGGCGCCATCGATTCGCAGTTCTATCCCGATGGCATCGAGGGCTGGATGGTGAAGCTCGACGCCGAGCCCGAGGGCGGCATCGCCTTCGACGAGAACTTCTTCGTGCAATGGCCCGCACCGCACCGCCCGCACCAGGTGCGGCTGGAGGGCGGCGACTGCTCCTCGGATTCCTACTGCTATCCGTAGGCGCGGCCGCTGCGCGAATGGTGGCAAGGCGATGACCGAGGCGGCACCGTGGCTGGCGCTCGCCGGACTGGGAGCCTTTCATGGGCTCAACCCGGCAATGGGCTGGCTCTTTGCCGTCGCCCTTGGGCTGCACAGGCGCGAACGCCGCATCGTGTGGCTGGCGCCACTGCCCATAGCGCTGGGGCATACGCTTTCGGTTGGTGCCGTGGCGGCCGCATTCATCGCAGCTGACGCAGTTGTCAGCCCGTCGGCCGTGCGCATGGGCGCCGGCTTCGGTCTGATCGGCTGGGCGCTTTATCACTGGCGCTTCGGGCATCGCCATCGCGTGCGCTTTGGCATGCAAGCCGGCTTGGCCGGGCTGGCCGCCTGGTCCTTTCTGATGGCCACGGCTCATGGTGCCGGCCTGATGCTGTGGCCCGTTCTCCTGCCCCTTTGCTCTCCGACTGTGCCCGGGTCCATCGGTGCCGGCCCGCTCTGGACTGCGGTCATGGGCATCGCACTACATGCTTTGGCGATGGTGACCGTCACTACCGCAGTGGCGATCGCGGCCTATGAATGGCTTGGGCTTGAAATTCTACGGCGCGCCTGGATCAACGTCGATATGGTCTGGACGGTGGCGCTCGCCGCTGCCGGCGCGATCCTGCTGGTCGGCTCGTAGCCCGGTCGCCGATCGCACAACTCGCCACAGAAAGGCATCACTGTCTTTCCAAGAGCCCGGCCGATGGGCGTTGGGTTGCGGCCGGCTCTGTCAGGTCTGCATGCCCCACCGGCGCACGGTGGCGCCCTCGATGTTGCGGAAGATCAGGTTCTCCACCACCAAGCCGATCAGGATGACGGTGAACAGGCCGGCGAATACGGCCGGGATGTCGAGCATGTTCTTGTGCTCGTAGATGTACCAGCCGAGCCCGCCCTTGCCGGAGGACACCCCGAACACCAGCTCGGCGGCAATCAGCGTGCGCCAGGCGAAGGCCCAGCCGATCTTCAAACCCGTGAGGATCGAAGGGAAGGCCGCGGGGATCAGGATCTTGGCAATGAGTCTGGGTCCGCGCAGGCCGTAGTTGCGGCCCACCATGCGCAGTGTGTTGGACACCGAGCGGAAGCCTGAATGGGTGTTGAGCGCCACTGCCCACAGCACCGAGTGCACCAGCACGAAGATGATGGAGCGGTCGCCGAGTCCGAACCAGATGAGTGCCAACGGCAGCAGCGCGATAGCCGGCAGCGGGTTGAAGGCCGAGGTCAGCGTGTCGAGAAGGTCGTTGCCGAGGCGGGACATCATGGCGAGGCTGGTGAAGACAGTGGCGAGCAGCAGGCCCGCGCCGTAGCCCTTGAGAAGCAGCGTCACCGAGTTCAGCATCTTCTCTGGGATCTCGCCGCTGGCAAATCCGCTCCCGAACGCCTCGAGCGTGGAGGAGAAGGTCGGCACCAGCAGCTCATTGTTGAGGTGGCGGGCATAGGTCTCCCAGCCGGCTGCGATCACCGCCAGCACCAGCCCCTTCCTCAGCCAGCTCTGGTTTGCCAGCCGCTGCCACAGCGTCAGCGGCGCCTGCACCACGCCGATGTCGCGGCCGCCGACGACCTCGCGCAGGTACTCGGGCCGGGCGGGCGGAAGCCCGAACGCGGGCTGCGCGGCAGCGCGGGTGCTAGCCATGCGGCATCACCTCCTGCTCTTCGACGCGATCGGCAAACAGTATCTCGTGGATGCGGTCGGACAGCTTGCGGCCGGTAGCGGGATCGACGGGATCATCGCCGCTGCTGTTGAGCTCACCCTTCACCTGGCCGGGATGCGGGGAGAGAAGCAGGATGCGGTTGCCGATCAGCACCGCCTCGGGGATCGAATGGGTGACGAACAGCACCGTGAAGTGCGTGTCGGCCCACAGCGCCAGCAACTCGTCCTGCATCTTGCGGCGGGTGAGGGCATCGAGCGCGGCGAACGGTTCGTCCATCAGCAGAATGTCGGGCTCCATGGCCAGCGCGCGGGCGATGGCAACGCGCTGCTTCATGCCGCCCGACAGGGTGTGGGGATAGGAGTCGGCGAACTTGGCGAGGTTGACCTTCTCGATGTAGCGCATCGCCTGGGCTTCGGCCGCCTTGCCACGCATCTTGCGCGAGGATTCGAGCGCGAACATCACGTTCTGCTTGACGGTCTTCCATGGCAGCAGCTGATCGAACTCCTGGAACACGAACACGCGGTCGGCGCCCGGCGCGCGGATCGGAGCGCCCTTGAGGCGCATGCTGCCCTCGGTTGGCGCCATGTAGCCGCCGACGGCCTTGAGCAGGGTGGACTTGCCGCAGCCCGATGGTCCCAGCACCACGAACCGGTCGGCCCGATGCACGTCGAAGCTGACGCGGTAAGTGGCGGTGACGAGATGCTTCTCGGTCTTGTACTGCAGGGTGACGCCGTCGACCTGCAGCAGCGGAACGGGACCTGGAGGAACACTCATGGCTCTGTCCACCGTCATCGCATCGCCGGCGCCGTCATCGCTCAGCTGGGGCTCAGCTGCCGGGCAGGCCGTGCACCTCGGGGAAGAACAGCTCCTTCCAGTCCGCCGGCATGACCTTGATGCTGCCGACGCCATGCATGAACTCGGCGTACTTCATGGTGTTCTCCGGCACCATGGTCCACCTCACCTGCTTGCCCGATGCGATC
>DATMZP010000613.1:0-5869 GCA_035573595.1 Hyphomicrobiaceae bacterium | reverse complement strand
GGATCGCCCGGACACGCCGTGCCGACCTGGGCAGCGGCTTGTCGAGGAAGGCCCGCAGCACGTGCTCCAGTTCGCCCTGCCGCCGCAGCACCGTGGCGGCCAGCAGCCTCGCGAACGCGCGGTCGCGCGGCTCCAGGGCGGCCGCCTCGGGGCGTGCGCCGGCCGCCGCCAGCACCTGGTCCAGCGGGCGCCGGTCGAGCAGCACGCCGGCGACCAGATCGTGCGCCAGGCCGCGCGCCGCCAGCCCTGCGGGGGCGGGTCGCGGGCGTGGCCTATGCGGTCGTTGTCTCTGCACGTGCGTTGGTCCGGGACGGGGTCTGGCCCAACCTCCTGCGAGCACCTACGAGCAGTTGCCACCCCCCATAACGCAGAATGTCGAGCAATGCGGATGGCACAGCTTGACGGCGCCGGCCGCGAACATGCCGCCGTCGGCCCGGCCCGCCTCGGTCAGCGTGGCGCCCATGTCGAACTGCGGGTCGTAGGGCAGCAGCGTGCACGGCACCACGCTCGGCCGCGCCGCGCCCTTGCGCTTCACCACCATGCGGCTCGTCGCGCACATCGTGCTGTCGGGGCTCTTGTGGAGGATGCCCCAGCAGCGGGTGGTGATTTCGGGCACGTCGTGCCGCCCGTCCATCTCGGGGAGGAGCACCAGCTGCGCCGGGGCGTCGGCGTCGATCGGCCAGCCGTGCTGCGCAATCAGCCGTGCGAAGCCGGCGCGCAGGTCCGCTTCGCTCTCGTTCCAGCGGGTGCGGCCGGCGATGGCAACGCTCAATCCGTTGCCGGCGAGCCAGTCGAGCCCGGCGACGGTCTTGTCCCAGGTGCCGCCGCGCTCGGCCTCGTGCAGTGCCTGGCCGTGATGGTCGAGACTGACCCGCAGCGTCAGCCGCCGGCCGAACCGCCGGTTGAGGTCCAGCAGGCCCGCCTCGATCCTGGGCCGCCGCATCGGCTGCATGGCGTTGGTCAGCACCAGCGCCTCGAACCCGCGCGCCAGGGCATCCTCGATAAGCTCCAGGATCTGCGGGTTCATGAACGGCTCGCCGCCCGTGAAGCCGATCTCGCGGGTGCCGAGCCCGCCGGTGGCGATCTCGTCGTAGAAGGCGCGCGCCTCCTCTCGCGTGATGTAGGCGAGCCGGTCGTTGGTCGGGCTCGACTCGATATAGCAGTGCGCGCAGGTAATGTTGCAGAGCGTGCCGGTGTTGATCCAGAGCGTCTCGAGGCGTGTCAGCGCCACGCTGGCCCGCGGCTCCCCGGCCACCGTCCAGTCGGGATGCTCGAATTTCTGCAGGACGTGCGGCGTGTGCGGGGGTCGAAGCTCGCTCATTCTCGGTCGATCGCCTCTCCAAGGTTTCCTGGTTAGGTCATTTGGACCCTGCCACAACGTTCCGCAAGCGTGGATGAGGGCGCGCGCATCACGCACGGCCATCCTGCACCCTCACCAGCATCCCCTCCCGGATCAGACGCTGCACCAGCACGATCTTGCCGGCGTCGTCGAGCGGACCGGGCAGGTCCGCGACCCGGAATGCGCCGCCGCGCAATGCGAAAGCGGTGGCATCGCGCGCGAACGAAGGCATCGCGATCTGCGTCGACCCGAACAGCACCGCCACCTTCTCGCCCTCCTCTCGCAGCAGGTAGACCAGGTGCGGGCGGGGGACGACGCGGGTGTCGAGCGAGACCGGGGGCGGGCTGTCCAGCTCCTCCAGGCAGCCCTCCAGCGAGGGCCGGCGCGAGGTCACGAAGCCCTCCGCGAACCTGTCGAGGATGGGCACCAGCTTGGCGTCGCGCGCGAACGCCGCGATCAGCGACTTGAAGGTGGCCCCCGCCTTGCGGCGGTCGAAACCGGGCTTGGCGAAATCCGCCGGCAGATGCGCCCGGAACGCCGGCGAGGCCAGGCAGGCCTCCGAGATCGCCTCCACCATCACGTCCGCCCAGGTCTTGCCGATCAGCCCCAGCGTGATGTGCAGCGACACCTCGTCGGTGGCGCGCGCCGAGTGGAAGAGTCCGCGCGGGCAATAAAACAGGTCCCCGGCTCCGATGGTGAATTCGCGGGTTGCCGCGCCCGGGATGTGCTTCTCGGGGTCGAAGCCCTGGCCGCGCAGCGGCAGCTCGATCAGCGTGTCGTACAGGGTCCACTGCTTCGAGCCGGCCACCTGCAGCACGAAGACGTCGTGGCTGTCGTAGTGGGTCTTGAACCCCTGGGCGTTGCGGGGCGAGAGATAGATGTTGGTCTGGAAGTGGCTGCTGAAGGTATGCTCCGCCGCCCGGCACAGCGCCGCCAGCGCCGGCAGCCGCTCGTGCAGCTGGCCGAGCGAGATCGTGGCCCCGGAGCTGAACAGCTGATACGCCCGCGGCAGGTCGATGCGGCCCGAATCCGGGAACGCATAGTCGTCCGGCTTCAGCTGGCGCGCCGCATCCACCAGGAACACGTCCGGGTGGCAGGGAGAGCCGGTCGCCAGGTAGCGGTCGATCGCCTCGATGCTGAGCAGCGGGCTGAACCTCGCCCGGTCCGTCCCCTCGATCAGCAGCGGCTTCTGCTCGTAGTAGTCCTTGAAGAAAACCTGCGTCGGCACAGGCTCGATCAACCACTCGAAGGACAGCATGAACAGGCTCTTTGACGGGTTGCCGTTCGGACACTTTGCCTATCGCACGGCGTGCCGCAAGCCCGATAGCCCCGCAGCGGCCTTTCGCTCGGGGAGATGGGAGGAGGAGCAGGGCGTCCGGGCTCGCACCCGAGGGCCATGACCTTACTCCGGCGTTGGGCGCGAAGAACGCCCTGCTCGGCCGCCTCCGACGGCCGCCTGGCGCTTGGATGGCCTATCCACCTTGCCCTGCGGGGTATCGGAGATCGACTTCACCGAGCCCGTACCCCCCTTGTCCCCGAGCGTGCGTCGAGGGAATCCCCGGCGCCTTCCCCGCCAAGTCCGGGGTCGGAATTCCGAGGCACCGGCGCTCGGATGGTCTGTCCGCCATGCCGGGCGAGGTATCGGACTGCGGCCCCCGGCTCCTAGCCTGAGTGACGGCCCTAGGCGACCGCCGGTCTCATCTCCGAGGTGTGCCGAGGAAAGCATAAGAGACGGCTGGAGTCATTATTAATCCGCATACACAGTGAATCGATCTTCACTATTCCCCTGGGCAGCAGGTGTGCTTGGCGCAGGCTGCGCGCAACGCGGAGGCAGTGCGCGGGGCAGTCGCGCCTCAGGCCTTGGCTGGCCCGCGTCCTGCGCTGGAGCCGATGGGCCGGGCGTACTGCAGGTCGAGGTCCCACGGCAGGAAGATCCAGGTGTCCTGTGAGACCTCGGTGATGAAGGTGTCGCACAGCGGCGCGCCGGCCGGCTTGGCATAGACCGTGGCGAAATGGGCGTTGGGCAGCATCTGGCGCACCACCCGGGCCGTGTTGCCGGTGTCGGTCAGATCGTCAACCAGGAGGACGCCTTTGCCTCTGCCGTCGCCGATGCCTGCGATCGAGGGCGCGACGGTCTTTAGGACCTTGAGCGCCCCATGTGCGTTCTCGGGTCCCTGCGTGTCCTCGTCGTAGCTGCTGACGCAGATGGTCTCGACGAGCCGCAGGCCCAGCTCGCGCGCCACGATCGCCGCCGGCACCAGCCCGCCGCGGGTGATGCAGACGATGGCCTCGAACGGCCCCTTGTCGGCCAGCCTCCAGGCGAGCGCGCGCGCATCGCGATGCAACTGGTCCCACGAGACCGGGAACGACTTGCTATAGCGCGGCTCGGACATGTCCTGTCCTTGCCGCTTCCGTGGACGCGCGTCAACCGGCGCGGGGGATCGTGGGCATCGCCATCGCCAATATCGGCATCACCGGCGAAGGGCCCTGAACTATCCCTTTTGCACCCCAGGCTCAGGTATTGCGGCCGGCCTCGAACAGGAACCAGACCCGCCGCTCGGCCTCGTCGATCCAGTTCTCGATCAGGCTGGCGGTGGCAACGTCGCCGTGCTCGTCGCACACCTCGTGCACCTCGCGCAGGCGCTGGGTCAGGTCCTTGTTGTCGTCGCGCAGCTCGGCCAGCATGTCCTGCGGCGTGACGAAGTCGGCGTCGTTATCGGCAATGCGCTGCAGGCGGGCGATGTGGCCGATCGAGCGCAAGGTGGTGCCGCCGATCTTGCGCGCCCGCTCGGCGATGTCGTCGGTGGTATCGAAGATCTGCTCGCCCTGCTCGTCGAGCAGCAGGTGGTAGTCGCGGAAGTGCGGTCCCGACATGTGCCAATGGAAATTCTTGGTCTTGAGATAGAGGGCGAACATGTCGGCGAGCAGCGCGTTGAGCGCGCCAGAAATGTCGGTGGTGGCGTTCGAGCTCAGGTTGGTCGGCGTATCGAGCGCAGCCTTGCGCCGCGCCTTGGCCTCTTTGACGTCCATGGCAGGCTACTCCTTCGGCTTGATCGCTTCCGAGCACATCGTTGTGGGCATGGGGTTGTGGGCATGGGGGCCTTGAGCTTCTACCGCGTCCGCCGGCTGCTTTGTGTGACCCGCAGGGCCTGATCACTAGCCTTTGATGAACGCAAGCAGGTCCTCCTTCACCGCGTCCTTCTCGGTGCGATCTGGTCGTCGTCGCCGTGCAGGAGCGAGCTTGGAACCGGTAGGCAGCGGGCGAAATCGGGATTAACCCTGAGCCCCGCCCTACGCGCACCCGAGGATCGGGTGTCGGGGGACGAGCGGACTGCGGCTCGATCAGGACCGGATATTCCAGCTCCGTTCCCAGCGCAGTAGTCTGCGGGTCGGAACCCAACTCTGCGACAGGAGCACGCGATGGACGCCGCCGCGCTGAAGGCCCTGCAGGCCCCCCTCAAGGACAAGTACCGCGAGATGCCCGAGGCCGCGGTGGTGACGCTGAAGGCCGAGGGGCGCATCGGCGAGGGGGTGACGTGCCGGGTCGAGACCGGCAAGGCGCTGGTTGAGGCCGGCCTGCACCCGGCCACCGGAGGCCCCGGCACGCAGGCCTGCTCCGGCGACATGCTGCTGGAGGCGCTGGTGGCCTGCGCGGGCGTGAAGCTCAACGCGGTGGCGACCGCCCTGGGGCTCGCGGTGCGCGACGCGACGATTACGGCCGAGGGCGACCTCGACTTCCGCGGCACCCTGGGCGTGGCCAGGGACGCCCCCGTCGGCTTCCGCGACATCCGGCTCAGCTTCGACATCGACGGCGACCTGACCGAGGATGAGCGCGCCACCCTCATGAAGCTCACCGAGCGGTATTGCGTGGTCTATCAGACGCTGCGCCAGCCGCCGCCCATCGCGGTGACGAGCCGCATCACCTGAGCCTGGCTTGGAAGCGCCCCTGAAAACCTAGCTGAGCCGCCGCTGAATCTAGTCGGTCGTTCGGATGGGGGGAAAGAGTTCGGCCAACGGCACCTCGATACCCGGCGGATCGAGCCTGAGTGATCCGTCTCTGACGATCCGGGTGGCGATTGCTTCGCCATCTCCGCGTGCGTGATGGATGACAAAACGGTCGTCAGGATCGACGATGACGTAATGCAGGATGCTGGGGACCTGGAAGTAGCCTACCAGCTTGTCCCGCAGGTCATGCATCGCGTTGCTCGGTGAGAGGACTTCAACCACGACGATGGGGTTCGGTGCCTCCAGGGCATTGTAGGACAGCTCATCGCCGCAATTGATGAGCGCGTCCGGCTGGTAGCTGCGGTGCTTGTTGACGCGCACGGCGACGCAATCCGGCAGCGCTTGGCAGGATAGACCCGCAGCGCTGACAACTCTTTCGAAGGCGTTCGCCACGCGCTGTTTCACCAAGCCATGGATAACCCGCTCCGGCGACATCGCCACGGGCACGCCGTCGAACAGCTCCCAGCGCCCCTCTTGCGTCTCCGCCCAGGCCAGGAAGTCATCGACCGTCATTTTGTTGTGTTT
>DATMZP010000612.1:0-2174 GCA_035573595.1 Hyphomicrobiaceae bacterium | reverse complement strand
TGGGCCTGGGCGGCGTCCTTCAGCGCATAGGTGTGGTTCACGTTGATCTTGACGATGCCCTTGCTCACCACGTCGAACAGCTCGGTGGCGTTCGCCACCAGGTCCGCGCGCTTGGCGACGTAGGTCTGCAGCGTGGGGCGGGTGGCATAGAGCGAGCCCTTGTTCATCAGCGCCAGCAGGTCGAAATTCTGCACGGAACCGGAGGCGTTGCCGAAGCTCACGAACAGGCCGAGCGGCTTTAGGCAGTCGAGCGAGGCAGGATAGGTGTCCTTGCCGACGCCGTCGTAGACCACGTCTACGCCCTGGCCGCCGGTCAGCTCCCTGGTGCGCTTCACGAAGTCCTCTGTCTTGTAGTTGATCACATGAGTGCAGCCGGCCTCCTTGGCGAGCTTCACCTTGTCCTGCGAGCCGGCCGTGCCGATGATGGTGGCCCCCAGGTGCTTGGCCCACTGCGCTGCGATCAGACCGATGCCGCCGGCGGCGGCGTGCAGCAGCATGGTGGTGCCCGGGCCCACCTTGTAGGTCTGGCGCAGCAGGTAGCGCACCGTCATGCCCTGCAGCATCATGGCCGCGCCGGTCTTGTAGTCGATCAAAGCGGGCAGCTTGACCAGACGGTCCGCCGGCATCACCCGCTCCTCGGCATAGCCGCCCACCGCGCCGGCATAGGCGCCGCGATCGCCCACCTTGAACTCCGTCACGCCCGGGCCGACAGCCACCACCTCGCCCGCGCCCTCGTTGCCCGGAATGAGCGGCAGGGGCAGCTTGTAGAGGCCCGATCGCTGGTAGGTGTCGATATAGTTCACGCCCACGGCGTGCTGCTTTAGCCGCACCTGTCCGGGGCCGGGAGGGCCGACATCGACGCTCTCCCAGGTCAGCGCCTCGGGACCTCCGGTCTGATGAACGCGGATCGCGTGGACCATCGTTTGCCGCTCCTTGATGCGAGATTGGGATACGAGATTGAGGTACGAGATTCGATGCTGGAGCCGCCGCGGCAATAGGCGTCATGCGCCGCCTGCGTTCCAGGGATTGGGCGCCCTTGCGCCGCCATGTCCGCGTTCTATGGGCTCCCCGCGCGAACCTCAAGAGGCAACCATGCGGGCAAGGGAGCGGGGCCAAAGGCGAATGACCGATGGCGAATGGTGGGTCGCCTTTCGCCACGCGCCATTCGCCATTCGCGGCGTGGCGCTCGGCCTCTGCGCCCCTCTGTGTGCCTTGGCGCTCGCGGCCTGCTCCGGCCCCGGCCTCGATGACAGCCGGGCGGGCCTTTCCTGCGTCGATGATACCCCCCAGTGCATCGAGCGGCGCCAGACGACGCTCAGGCACCTGCTGTCCGACAAGGAGCGCCGGTGGGTGAAGGAGGCGCCAACGCCTCAGGCCCATGCCAGCGGCGTGCGGCTCTTCGCATTCCGCAGCGCGAAGGGGGAGCTGACCTGCGACGAGCTGGTGCATGGGCGCAGGGAGGCCGAGGCGGCCCCCAGGGCGCTCAGGAGCGAGAGCGGCCTCTCGCCGGCCCAGATATCGCGCGCATCGCTGTTCGCCGGCGAGGTGGCGCGGGAGCTTACGGCCGAGATCCGGAGGCGCCGCTGCAGGGTATAGGTGCGGGATACTGCCGCCCGGCGCAGCTGCAGGAGGCGGCGGATTGTGGCCCTGGCGCTCAAGACAGCGCCCGCGGCATGCTTTACAGAGATATGACTTCAAGCTTCAGGGAAAGAATCCAGACATGTTGTCCTCGTTCGCAGCCTACGCAAGCATAGCGTCGGACTTCACGAGCTGGATCCTGGACTTTGTCCGCCTCTACCCCAACTGGATGGCACTCATCGTGCTGCTTCTGGCCTTCGGCGAGTCCCTGGCCTTCGTTTCCCTGATCTTCCCCTTCTGGGGCGTCATGGTGCTAGGCATCGGCCCGATCCTTGGCGCGACGGACGCCTTGAACTTCTGGACCGTCGTTGCGGCGGCCGGCATCGGCGCGGCGCTGGGCGACTGGCTCTCCTACTGGCTCGGCTACCACTACCACGACCGGATCCAGGGCATGTGGCCGCTCAAGAACCACCCCGATCTGATCAAGCGGGGCCGCGTCTTCTTCAAGCAGTGGGGCGCCTGGGCCATCGTGATCGGACGCTTCCTCGGACCGCTGCGCGCCAGCGTGCCGATCGTCGCCGGCATCACCGAAATGC
>DATMZP010000611.1:0-2546 GCA_035573595.1 Hyphomicrobiaceae bacterium | reverse complement strand
GGCGCCGGCGGCCAGGGCTTTGACGATGTCGCCAGAGAACTTGATGCCGCCGTCGGCGATGATGGGCACATCCAGCTTTTTGGCCGCCTCGACCGATTCTATGATGGCTGAGAGCTGGGGCATTCCGACGCCGGCCACGACCCGGGTGGTACAGATTGAGCCGGGGCCGATCCCCACCTTGACCGCGTCGGCGCCCGCATCAATCAACGCCTTGGTGCCATCAGCCGTGGCGACGTTGCCGGCGATTACCTGCACGCGGTTCGACTGCTTCTTGATTCGCGTCACCGCCTCGAGGACGCGCTTGGAATGGCCGTGGGCGGTATCGACCACGACGAGGTCAACCCCCGCCGCAATCAGCTGTTCGGCGCGCTCATAGCCATCGTCCCCAACGCTGGTGGCAGCCGCCACGCGTAGGCGGCCGTGCTCGTCCTTGCAGGCATTGGGGTACTTCTGGGCCTTTTCGATATCCTTGACCGTGATCAGGCCGATACAGTGAAAATTGTCGTCCACCACCAGGAGCTTCTCGATCCGGTGCTGGTGCAGCAGGCGTTCGGCATCCTCGCGTCTAACGCCGTCCTTGACGGTGATCAACTTCTTCGTCATCAGCTCGGAGACGGGTGTGCGCGTGTTGGTCGCAAAGCGCACGTCGCGATTGGTGAGAATGCCGAGCAGCTTACCCCTGCTGCCGTTCTCCACCACCGGGACGCCGGAAATCTTCCTCTCCTCCATCAGGCGCAGGGCGTCGGCCAGCGTGGCTTTGGGCGAGATCGTATAAGGGTTGACCACCATGCCGGCGACGTAGCGCTTGACCATGGCCACCTGCTCGGCCTGGGCCTCGGCGGAGAGGTTGCGATGGACGACGCCGATGCCGCCGGCCTGGGCCATGGCGATGGCAAGCCGGCCTTCGGTGACGGTGTCCATCGCCGAGGAGAGGATGGGGATCTTCAGGGAAATCTCGCGGGTGACGCGGGAGGTGACGTCGGTTTCGCCCGGCAGGACGTCGGAGGGTCGTGGCACCAGCAGCACGTCGTCGAAGGTCAGGGCAACGCTGCTTTCATCCAAGACCGGCCGTTGCACCATAGTTCCGCTCTCCCTGCCGTCAGGTTGGCCGAAAACGGGCGCGCCGGGCCTGTTTTGCTCGGCACGCGGCCCATGAGCCGCCCCTGTGGTGGAATCGTTCCAAGCTTCCTATTAGCAGAGCCCGTCAGTGAGGGGAAGGCGGTGCGGACCTTGCTCGGGCCCTAAGCGATGGCGGTGCGGGCAAGCCCTGTCTGGCCCCCGCTGCCCCCAGAAGCGAGCGCAACTCCATTGGGTGGCCGCGCGCTCAACTTTGAGTGCGTCGCCGGGATGGCGATCAGGCACGGAACTGGGTCGCCGTTAGGTAGAGCTCCGCCGATTCGGCGCGGCTGGCGGGCGGTTTGACGTGCCGCACGCTGGCAAAGGCCCGCTTGAGGCGATCGAGCAGTGCGCGTTCGGAGCCGCCTTGGAACATTTTGCACACGAAGGTGCCGCCCGGCGCTAGCGCCTCGACGGCAAATTCGGCGGCCGCTTCGGCCAGCGCCATGATGCGCAGATGATCCGTGCGGCCGTGTCCGGTGCCTTGCGCGGCCATGTCGGACAGGACGACGTCGGCTCGCCCGTCGCGCAGCAGCGCCTTGAGCCTGGCCGGGGCCGTCGGCGCCATGAAGTCGTCCTCGAGGAAGGCGACGCCCGGCAACGGCGCCATCGCCAACAGGTCGATGGCCACGACTTGGCCACGACCCTCAACGGATCGGACGCGCTCGGCGGCCACCTGGCTCCAGCCGCCTGGGGCGGCGCCCAGATCGACCACGCGCCGGCCAGGCCGCAGCAGGCGGTACTTGTCGTCGATCTCGATCAGCTTGTAGGCAGCGCGCGAGCGGTAGCCCTCGCGCTGTGCCGCCGCAACGTAAGGATCGTTGAGCTGCCGCTCGAGCCAGCGCTGGGAGGAGGCCGTGCGTTGCTTGGCGGTCTTGAGGCGGACCTTGAGATGATGCCGGCCGCCCGGCTGACCACGATCGGGACGGCTCATGCCAGCCTCAGGCCTCGAGTGGAGTTGCGTCGCCGCCCCGCCCGGTACCGCCCTTAACCGCGCCCGAGAGACCGGAAAGATAGGTGGCCACCAGGTCCTCGATTAGCCGGTTGGCGGTCTCCGTCGTGACCACCGAAAGCTTGTCGGCGGTCGACAGCGACGTGATACCGTGCACCCCCGCCCACAGCACGCGCGCGGCGCGTTGGCGCTCGGTGTCCTGCCCCGGGCCGAATTCCGGCGCCAGGGCGGTCTCGACGCGGCTCATCAAGGTTTCAAGCTTTTGCTGATACCAGGATGGAAGGGCCGCGCCGGCCGGCATGTGGTGCTCGAACAACAGGTTCCACAGCTTCGGTTTTTCGTGCGTGAAGGCGAGGTAGGTAAGCGCCAGTCTTGTCACGCGCGTGCAGGCATCCCCTTCATTCAACAGCCCCGCGAGCCGCTGGTCCAAGGCGTCGAGCACGCGGGCCTCGATGTTGAGCACGACGTCGTCGAGGTT
>DATMZP010000610.1:0-2788 GCA_035573595.1 Hyphomicrobiaceae bacterium | reverse complement strand
CGTAGAAGTAGATGTAGTTGCGCTCGGCGAGCTGCTCGGGTGCCGTGGCATCGCCGAGGGGGCGGCAGAGGACCGGGACGATGCGCTTGCCGAGCCGGACGGCCTCGGCAACCTCCCACTTGCACACGGGCGACGCCGCGGAGGCGGGCGAAAGGATGAAGGCCACGGTGTCCGCATCGCGGATCATGGCGCCAAGCCGGGGCTGCCACGGCTCGCCGGGCGAGATGCCCTTGCGGTCGAGCACCACGCCGAATTTGTGCAGGCGCAACGCCGCGTCGAGCTGGTCGGCGAAGGCGAGGTCGTCCCGGCTGTAGGAGATGAAGACGCTGATCTTGTCGTCCGAAAGTCCCGTCGCAGCCATACCTCAAAATCTCCTATCCAAAATCTCGAAACAAATGAAGCGACCCAGAATCCCTGAGCACGAAATGGGGCGATAGCGGGACAACGGGCCAAGATCGGGCATGGGCCGCGCATCAAGAGGCAGCGGAGAGCCCGCCTCCTGACACCTGGTCTCTCACGGCCCTACCCATCCAGCCGCGCCACGTCGAGCCGGTGCACGATGCCCTCGGTCTCGCTGTTCAGCGCCGGGTAGCGCTGCAGCACCAGGGGGTCGTGGCCGGGGACGACGCGGCGGGGGGAGCCGGCGAGCGCCACCAGCCGCTGGTAGCCCGCCAGCACGTCGGCGATGTCCACCGTGATGGGGAACACCTTCCCCTGCTCGAAATTCTCGTAGAAGTGCGAGGCGTCGGAGGCCAGCACCACCGGGCCGTTGGCCGTGGCCACCCTCACCGACTGCAGGCCGCGGCTGTGCCCGCCGAGCTTGTGCACCGTCACCCCCGGGGCGATCTCGGTGTCCCCGTCCTGGAAAATCACCCGGCCCGAATAGACGTTCTTCACCATTTCGCAGACATGATCGACGGTGAAGGGATGGCGCAGGTAGGCGTGGCACATGCAAGGGCCGGTGGCATAGGCCATCTCGGCGGTCTGCAGGTGGAAGCGCGCCCTGGGGAAGGCGCTCAAGGTTCCGGCATGGTCGTAGTGCAGATGGGTGACGATGACCTGGTCGACCTGGGGCGCGGCGACGCCGATCTGCTCCAGCGCGGCGGCGGGTGCGCGGATCACCCGGCGTCCGCGCTTGGCGCCCTCGATGGCGTCGAAGCCGGTGTCGACCACGATGGTGCGCTGGGCGTTGCGAATCACCCAGACGAAGTAGTCGATGGGGTGGGGCTGGTCGTGGTCGTCGGCGGAGATGAAGCTTTCGAGCCGCTTGCGCTGCGTGTACTCGGCGTATTTCAGGGCCAGAATCTCGTAGGTGTCGCTGCTCGCAGGGCTGGTCATGGGTCTCGCCTCCTCCGGTCGCCAGAGGGTAAGAATTGCGCATTTCGGTACGCGCTGTCACGGCCCGAGCGGCGTGTGCCCGAGCGGCGTGGGCGGGGGCCGCGCCGGCGTTGGGAGACCGCCCCGACCCATCCCGCCGTGCACGAGGCGGCGGCACGCCCCTTGCTTCGTCAGACCTTCACACTACGATGCGAGCGTGGCCACAGGCTTGGCTCGCTCGCCTGGCATGCCCATGTTAGGTCTCGTCGCAATTTGATTGGTAAACGGCAGGTCGCATGAACGTCTCGTTCCTGCAGGAGTTGCTGACCTCGGTGGCCGAGCAGGGCCGCCAGCTGCTCCCTCGCTCGCTGCGCGGCCCCGGCCGCGAGGATGACATCATGGAGCTCGCCGGCGCGCTCGGCTCCAACCGCGGCGAGGCGTCGGGGGTGGCCATCGCCAGCGAGCTGCTGCGCCGCTACCGGGGACTTGGCCCGGCGGACCGGCTCGACTTCCTCAAGTTCCTGGCCCGCACCATGCAGCCCGATCCGGCCGAGGTGGCCCACGCCGCCAAGGCCTATCTGTCGGGCCCCGAGACCACCACGCTGCGCACCCTGCAGCGGGCGGTGGAGAGCCCCCGCATCGAGTTCTTCCGCCGCCTCAATCTGGCGCCGGGGGCGACGGCCGAGATCGTCAAGCTGCGCCGCGACCTGCTTGGCACGGGAGACCAGTCCCTGAGCTCCCTCGACAGCGACCTGCGCCATCTGCTCGCGTCCTGGTTCAACCGCGGCTTCCTGGTGTTGCGCCGCATCGACTGGCATACGCCCGCCACCATCCTCGACAAGATCATCGCCTACGAGGCCGTGCACGAGATCCAGGGCTGGGACGACCTGCGCCGGCGGCTGGACCCGGACGACCGCAGCTGCTTCGCCTTCTTCCACCCATCGCTGATCGACGAGCCCCTGATCTTCGTCGAGGTCGCGCTGATGGGTGACATCCCCGGCGCCATCGACCAGGTGCTGGACGAGGCACCCAAGAACGGCGAGAGCTCCGGCACGCCGACCACCGCGGTGTTCTATTCCATCTCCAACTGCCAGGAGGGCCTGCGCGGCATCTCGTTCGGCAACTTCCTGATCAAGCAGGTGGTGGAGGATCTGGTGAAGGAGCGCCCGAGTCTCAGGGCGTTCGTCACCCTCTCGCCGGTGCCGAATTTCGCCGACTGGCTCGACGCGGCGCTCGCCAGCAGCGACAGCGGGCGCCTCGCCAGCGCGGAGGAACGTGAGCGGCTGGCGGTGCTCTCCGACCCGGACTGGGCGTCGAGCGAGGCGGTGGCGGAGGGATTGCGGCCACTGCTCCTGCGGCTGGCCGCCAGCTATTTCCTGACCGAGCGGGCGGGCGACGGGCGCCCGCTCGACTCTGTGGCACGCTTCCACCTGGGCAACGGCGCCCGGCTGGAGCGCATCAACTGGCTGGG
>DATMZP010000609.1:0-7438 GCA_035573595.1 Hyphomicrobiaceae bacterium | reverse complement strand
ACGGCCTCAATCTCACCATGGAGACGCTGGAGGGCCTCGCCAAGCACAACGGCCCCGTGCCCGAGGATGGCGCTGCGGTCCCGGTCGGCCACGCGGTGCTGCGCCGTGCTGTCGGCGCGGCCGGCCTCTCGGGGCGGCTCCATCTCGACCGGTTCGGTCCGGCGGAGGCGCAGGCTGCGGCGATCGCGGACGACATCGCCTACAACAGCCACGACATCGACGACGGCCTCCGCGCCGGGTTCATCACGATCCATGACCTGCGCGGCGTACCCCTGGCGGGGCAGTACGTGCGCGAGGTGCCCGGCCGCACCGGCGACCGTGGCAGCGACAGGCACCGCGCCATCTACGAGGTGCACCGCCGCGTCATCACCGATCTGATCGAGGATGCGGTGCGGGAGTCGCGCACGCGCCTGGCGGCGCTGGCCCGGCAGAGCCTTGAGGGCGTGCGCGAGGCTGGCCGGCCGGTGGTGGCGCTTTCGCCGGCCCGTCAGGCCGGGATCGAGGGGCTGCAGCGGTTCCTGCTCGCCAACGTCTACCGGCATTCCAGGGTGATGCGCGTGGTGGCCGGGGCCGAGGCGGTGGTGCGCGACCTGTTCGGGCGCTATACGGCGGAGCCGGGTGCCATGCCGGCCTCCTGGCGCGCCGCCGCCGAGGCCAGCGGCAGCGAGTTGGAACGCGCCGCCGTGGTGGCCGATTTCGTCGCCGGTATGACCGACCGCTTCGCCATCAAGGAGCACCAGCGTTTGTTTGACGCTACCCCGGAATTGCGTTAGCCCCCGGCGGGTGAGTGGTGAGGTGGTGAGATGGTGAGTTCCGGTCGGGACTCGATGGACGGATCGGTTTTCATCACGGAGGGTGAAATGGGCGCGCGACGACGGGGGAGAACCTAATACTCACTATCTCACCACTCACCATCTCGCCTTGTTCGATGAGCATGCCCCATGAACGTCCACGCCCTGGTACACGCACGCATCGTCTCGGCGCTGGAGGCCCTGCAGCGCGAGGGCACCCTGCCGGCCGGACTCGATCTCGCCAACGTCGAGGTGTCGCCGCCGCGCGATGCATCGCACGGCGATCTCGCCAGCAATGCGGCGCTGGTGCTGGCCAGGTCGGCGAAGATGAAGCCGCGCGACATTGCCGAGAAGCTGGCGGAGAAGCTCAAGGCCCAGCCGGACGTCGAGACGGCCGAGGTGGCCGGCGCGGGTTTCCTCAACCTACGCTTTGCGGCGAGCTTCTGGCAAGCCGTGATAGCCGCGATCCTGAAGCAGGGAGCAGCCTACGGCCGGGTCGATCTCGGCCGCGGCGAGCGCATGGACGTCGAGTACGTCTCGGCCAATCCGACCGGCCCCATGCACGTGGGCCACTGCCGCGGCGCGGTGTTCGGCGACGCCTTGGCGAACCTGCTCGCCTTCGTCGGCTACGACGTGACGCGGGAGTACTACATCAACGACGCCGGCGCTCAGGTCGATGCGCTCGCCCGCTCCGCCTACCTGCGCTACCGCGAGGCGCTGGGCGAGGAGATCGGCGAGATCCCTGCGGGGCTCTATCCGGGCGACTACCTAAAGCCCGTCGGCGCCGCGCTCGCCAAGGAGCACGGGCCTACGTTGCTGAATTTCCCCGAGGAGCGGTGGCTGCCCGTGGTGCGCGAGGCGGCCATCGCCGCCATGCTGGCCGTCATCAAGGCGGATCTCGCGGCCCTCAACGTCAACCACGACGTGTTCTTCTCCGAGCGGTCGCTGACGACGGGGGAGGACGAGATCGCGGTCACCATCGAGGAGCTGCGCAGAAAGGGGCTCGTCTATGTGGGGCGGCTGGAGAAGCCCAAGGGCCACGACGACAACGAGTGGGAGGACCGGGAGCAGACCCTCTTCAAGTCCACCGATTTCGGCGACGACGTGGACCGGGCGCTGCTCAAGTCGGATGGTAGCTACACCTACTTTGCCGCCGACATGGCCTACCACCACAACAAGCTGGCGCGCGGCTTTGAGCACCTCATCAACGTGTTCGGCGCCGACCACGCCGGCTACCTCGCCCGGGTGAAGGCCACGGTGGCCGCCCTCTCCGGCGGCAAGGTCGATCTCGACATCAAGGTCTGCCAGCTGGTCAGGCTGCTCCGGGCCGGGGAGCCGGTGCGCATGTCGAAGAGGGCCGGCACCTTCGTGACGCTGCGGGACGTGGTGGACGAGGTGGGCCGCGACCCCGTGCGGTTCATGATGCTCTATCGCAAGAACGATGCAGCCCTCGATTTCGACCTGGCCAAGGTGCGGGAACAGACGAAGGACAATCCCGTGTTCTACGTGCAATACGGACACGCGCGGGCCAAGTCCATTTTCCGCAACGCCCAGGAGGTTTTCCCGGCGCTCCGCGAGGATTCACAGGAAGTTCTGGGCGCTGATCTTTCGCTCTTAGACGACGCCGGCGAGATCGACCTCATGAAGCGGCTGGCGGCTTTCCCGACCGTGCTGGAAGGCGCCGCCCGCGCGCATGAGCCGCACCGGCTGGCATTCTATCTCTATGATCTGGCATCTTTTTTCCATGGACAGTATGCTAGAGGCAACGATTCGCCACATTTGCGCTTTATTCAGCCGGACAACGGGACGCTTACCGCAGCACGCCTCGCTCTGGTCCAGGCCAACGCCCTGGTGTTGGCTTCGGGCCTCAGGCTTTTGGGTGTGCTTGCGCCCTCGGAGATGAGGTAGTCTGCGAATCGCAGATTGGCAGGCGGAAACGTAGGGGTACGGCATGGCTCGAACGAACGGTCCGTTTGGACCATCGGGGGCGGCTCTACGGCGTCGGCCTGGAGACGATCCTTACGGTGCGCCAGCGGGACCGCAAACCGGCCAGTGGGGTGCGCAGCCTCACGGGTACGGCGATGCCGGGCCGCCGTTCCCCCAGTCCATGCAGCCCCAGCCGATGCAGCAGGGCTACCATTTCCCCCCGCCAGACCCGGAGCCGGCCTACGGCTATGGCGGCCAGCCGCTCATGCCGGCCCAGCAGCAATGGGGCCAGCCACAACCCGATCCGCGCGCCTACGAGCTGGCCTATCAGACCTACGCCCCCGCCGCCGATCCCGGGCCGTCGCCGTTCCAGGCATCGCCGGCGCACGCCCAGCAGCAGGGCTACGGTGGCGAGATGGAGCCCGAATACAGCGACGACTACTACGAGGACGAGGAGCCGCGCCGCGGCAAACGCTGGCTTCTGATCACGGTGGCGCTGGTGGGCGCCATCGGCGTGGGCGGGGCGCTGGCTTACGGCTACCGTTCGTTCATTGCGGGGCACCCGGGCCGCGTGCCCGTCGTGAAGGCCGACGCCAACGTCAAGGCCAAGCCCGATTTCCGCGGCGGCAAGGACTTCGCTGGCGCCGAGCGCCGGCCCCCGGTGCGTATCTCCGACGATGCGGCGCCCGAGCCGGCCGCGTCGGCGGAGGAGCCTCCCGCGGAGAACCAGGGGCCGCGCGTGGTCAAGTCCATCCCCATAGCCCCCGGCGGCGCCGCAGCGGCACCTGAGCCGCCCACCTCCGCGGTCCCCGGCATCCAGATCTACCGGCCGCCGTCGCTGCCAGGGCAATCGTCCCAGCCTCCGGCTGCTGCGCCCCCTCCTGCTGCCCAGCCGCAGCAGTTGGCCAAGGCCGCGCCACCCTCCCCGCCGAGCCGGGTCGTGATCGGCAGCAGGCCGCAACCGGCCGCGGAGCCTGACGAGGAGGCGCCTGCAGCGGCGCCTCCGCTGAAACGGTCGATCGCGGTATCGCCGCCGCCGACTGCGCCGAGGGCTCCGGCGGCAAGGTCGGCGAGCACCGGACTTGGCTATGTGGCGGTGCTGTTCACCGAAAAGACGTCGATGGACGCATTGAAGAAGTATGCTGACATGCAGCAAAAATACACTGACGTGCTCGTGGATAAGACGCCCGACGTGCAGGAGGCCGACCTGAGCGACCGGGGGCTGGGCACACAGTATCGGCTCGTCGTAGGCCCACCGGGCTCCAGGAACGCCGCGTCGGGAGTGTGCGCGCAGCTCAAGAGCGCCGGCTACTCTGGATGCTGGGTCAAGGAATACTGAGCCGGCGCGCTTTGCCGTTCGGGGAAGGCGTTAACGCCGCGGGCGGGGACGCCGCCGGTCTGGGGCGCTTTTGCCGAGACCCGGCCCGCCGCGATGCGGCGTGTTGAAGCCGGGGCTTCGCCGCTGGCGTCGCGGCATCGGGCCGAGAGGGCGCTCGCCATCCAGATGGTCAAGGAAACTGACACGGCGCGGCTCGATAGGCTTTCGCGCCGAGGGCTGCTATTGGCATCGGCTGCGGCAGCCGTCGCGGCAGTGTCCGCGACGCCGAAGCCCAAGCGCAGCGGGCACAAGAGCAGCGGGCCCAAGAGCGGGAATGTCATGCTGGCCTCGTTCATCACCGCCCTGGAGGGCCTCGCGCTCACCGCCGCCGAGGCGGCCGTGCTCAAGGCCGCCCGTCCCTGCGGGGTCATCCTGTTTGCCCGCAACGTGGCCGACCCCGCCCAGGTGCGTCGCCTCAGCAACGCCGCCCGCGAGGCCGTGGGAGAGGATATCCTCGTCCTGATCGACCAGGAGGGCGGACGCGTGCGGCGGCTGAGGCCGCCCCACTGGCGCGAGCTGCCCTGTGCCGCGGCCTATGGCCGGCTCTATCGCGACGCTCCTGCGCAGGCGTGCCGGGCGGCGCGACTGGCCGCCCAGCTCACGGCCGCAGAGCTGCGGGCGGCGGGCATCAACACCAACTGCGTGCCCGTGCTCGACGTGCCGGCGGCGGGCAGCCACGACATCATCGGCGACCGGGCCTACGGGGCGGACCCGGCCCAGGTGGCGGCGCTCGGCCGCGCCGTGGCCGAGGGCCACATGGCGGGCGGCGTGCTCCCCGTGATCAAGCACGTGCCCGGCCACGGCCGCGCCAGCGCCGACAGTCACCTGGAGCTGCCCGTCGTCACGGCATCGCGGCCTGAGCTGGAGCGCACCGACTTCGCCGCCTTCCACCCCTGCGCCGACCTGCCGGCCGCCATGACGGCCCACGTCGTCTATGAGGCCATCGACCCCGATCGGCCGGCCAGCACCTCGCCGCGCGTGATCGCCGAGGTGATCCGCAGCGCCATCGGCTTCGACGGGCTGCTGATGAGCGACGACCTCGGCATGCAGGCGCTCTCCGGCTCCATGGCCGAGCGGACTGAGGCCGTGCTGGCCGCCGGCTGCGACGTGGCCCTCGTCTGCAGCGGCGATCTGGCCGACAGCGAGGCCGCGGCCTCGGTGGCGCCTCCGCTTGGCGGCGCGGCGCTCCGGCGCTACGAGCGCGCCTGCGCCATTTTGCAGCAGAGCGAGCCCTTCGAGATGGCAGAGGCCGAGCAGTGCCTCGCCCAGGCATTGCGCGTAAACGCCTGAATCGGTGTAGTGTCCGGCCTCCACAGGTTATCCACGGGGCGCGCCCGTCTCGATCAGAGCGGCGCCACAGCGACGATGGTCACATCGAATCAAGACACCGGGGACACCGGGCAGGCCTTCGACGGCTGGGACGATCCGGCCGACATCCCCAACGACCGGGAGGCCCTGATCGTCACGCTGGAGGGCTTCGAGGGACCGCTCGACCTCCTCCTCTTGATGGCCCGCACACAGAAGGTGGACCTCGCCAAAATTTCGGTGCTGGCGCTGGCGGAGCAGTATCTCGTCTTCGTCGAGCGCGCGCTGAAGCAGCGGCTGGAGCTGGCGGCGGACTATCTGGTGATGGCCGCCTGGCTCGCCTTCCTCAAATCGCGCCTCCTGCTGCCCAAGGAGCATGGCAAGGACGACGAGCAGCCCACCGGCGAGGAGCTGGCTGCGCGCTTGGCCTTCCGGCTGAAGCGGCTCGACGCCATGCGCAACGCCGCCGGCCAGCTGATGACACGCAAGCGGCTCGGCCGCGACCTGTTCACACGCGGCCAGCCCGAGGGCGTGCGCACCATCCGCGTGCGCAAATACACGGCCATGATCTTCGATTTGCTCAAGGCCTACGCAGATCAGCGCCGTCGCACCGTCAGGCACGTGCACGTGGTGACGCGCCGCACCGTGTGGTCGATCAAGGAGGCGCGTACGCGGCTGGAGATGCTGCTCGGCGAGCGCACCGACGAGTGGGTGCATCTCGATTCGTTCCTCAAGCAGTACGGGGCCGTGCCCGACATCGCGCGCACGGCACGTGCAAGCTCGTTCGGCGCCACTCTGGAGATGGCACGCGAGGGCCTCATCGAGATCTCGCAGGTCGAGCCGTTCGCCCCCATCTACCTGCGCAGGCGCCAGCCGGGCGCCGCCTGGCAGCGGCTGACATGAGTCGAGACACCCGGCGTCGAGATGCCCGGGCGTGATCCGTATCGTAACCGGAGTTGAGTGGTCGGAGCTTCATCGCTGCCGAAGAAGAAGCGGAACAAGACCAAGGGAAAAGGCATGATCCCGCCGAAGCTCACCGCGGTCGCGCAGGACCCTCGGTTGGAGGAGGACGCGCACGCGCCGCCCGGTCTCGCCGAGGACGCGGGCCGCGCCGACGACGCGGCGCGGATCGACGCCAGCGAGATGCTGGCCCACGAAGGCTGGCGCGGCCTGCCGTCCAACGTGGCTCAGCTGCCGTCGGCCGACCGGCGCGAGCAGCTCCGCATCCTGGAGGCCCTCCTGTTCGCGGCCTCCGAGCCGATGGCGGAGGGCTTCCTGTCGCAGCACCTCAGATCGAGCGACGACGTGGCCGCTCTTCTGGAGGAGCTCAAGGGTTTCTACGCCAGCCGCGGAGTCAATCTTGTCAAGGTGGCGGGCAAGTGGATGTTCCGGACCGCCGAGGACCTGGCCTACCTCCTGGAGCGCCACGCCGTCGAGGAGAGGCGCCTCTCCAAGGCGGCGCTGGAGACGCTCGCCATCGTCGCCTACCACCAGCCGGTGACGCGCGCCGAGATCGAGGAGATCCGCGGCGTCTCGGTATCCGCCGGCACCCTCGACGCGCTGATGGAGATCGGCTGGGTGCGCCCCCGCGGCCGGCGCCGGGCGCCCGGCCGGCCCGTGACCTACGGCACCAGCGAGGAGTTTCTGGTGCATTTCGGGCTGGAGTCCATCAAGGACCTGCCGGGCCTCGCCGAACTCAAGGGCTCCGGCCTCCTGCAGAGCAACCTGCCGCCCGACTTCACGGTGCCCGAGCCCACCGACGTCGCCGCTCTCATGCCCGACGAGCTGCCGCTCGACGCAGGCGACGACGGGGCCGACGGGGAGTAAGGCTCCCCGGCAGACTGCTACCAGGCTGCCATTCAGGGCCAACCTTAAAGTTGACAAATCCGGTAAACTTGGTGTCAGACCTGCGGGTCTGACGCCGTTGCACGGGCGCGGCGTCGAAACCAACGCTGGGAGCAGGCTAGGATCCGAAATGAAGCGAGGAGCGGGCCGCACGATCCCCTGCCCCCTTGTGGGGGAGGGACAGGGTGGGCGG
>DATMZP010000608.1:0-4456 GCA_035573595.1 Hyphomicrobiaceae bacterium | reverse complement strand
CGCTTCGCGGTGGGGTTCTTTCTTGCCGGCATCTATCCCGTAGGCATGAAGATCGCCTCCGGCTGGTACCGGCGCGATCTCGGCAAGGCGCTGGGCCTTCTGGTTGGCGCGCTCGTCGTGGGCACGGCCCTGCCGCATCTGATCCGGGCGCTCGGCCAGTCGCTGCCGTGGCAGACGGTGATGCTGAGCGTCTCGGCGATCGCCGCGTTCGGGGGCCTCCTCATGTTCTGGCTGGTGCCCGACGGCCCGTTCCTCAGTCCGGGTGCCAGGTTCAATCCGGGATCGCTGGCGACAGTCTTCAGGTCGCCCGGCTTCCGGTCGTCCTCCTTCGGCTACTTCGGCCACATGTGGGAGCTCTACGCCTTCTGGGCCTTCGTGCCGCCGGCGCTTGCCGCCTATGCCGCGCGCTCGCCGGCGGCCGGTTTCGACATCCCGCTGCTGTCCTTCGCCGTCATCGCCGCCGGCGCCATCGGCTCGATTGCGGGCGGATACGCGGCACTACGGCTCGGAAGCGCGCGGGTCGGGTTCGCGCAGCTGATGGCTTCGGGGCTATGCTGTTTGCTGTCGCCCGTCCTGTTCGAGCTGCCGCCGGCCATATTCCTCCCCGTCCTGCTGTTCTGGGGCGCCGTCGTGGTGGGAGACTCGGCACAGTTCTCGGCGCTGAACGCCCGATATGCGCCGCCCGACCAGGTCGGGTCGGCGCTCACCATCGCCAACTGCATCGGCTTTGGCATCTCCATCGTCAGCATCCAGCTGCTCAACCGCGCTGCCGGCTCGCTTCCCGCGCAGTACCTGTTCCTCCTGCTGGTCCCGGGCCCTCTCCTCGGCCTCTGGTCGCTCCGGCCGCTGCTGCGTGCCGAGAGCTGATCCGGCCGGCCCTTGCCGGGCGTTGCAGCCTTCGCGTGATGTTATCCGACGGGCTGGCGGCCGTTTCGCGGTGCACCGGCCGCATGCTATGAGCCGACGTAAAGCGGAGACGAGTTGGGGCAGCAACCATGAAGGAAGTCCTCCAGGAGCTGGAGCGGCGGCGGGCCGAGGCGCGGCTCGGCGGCGGACAGGCGCGGATCGACGCCCAGCACAAGCGCGGAAAGCTGACCGCCCGCGAGCGCATCGATCTGCTGCTCGACGAGTGCTCGTTCGAGGAGTTCGACATGTACGTCGAGCACCGCTGCACCGATTTCGGCATGGAGAAGAGCAAGATCCCCGGCGACGGCGTGGTGACCGGCTGGGGCACCATCAATGGCCGCGTGGTCTACGTATTCGCCAAGGACTTCACCGTGTTCGGCGGCTCGCTGTCGGAGACGCACGCCCGGAAGATCACCAAGATCCAGGACATGGCGCTGCAGAACCGCGCGCCCATCGTCGGCCTGTTCGACGCCGGTGGGGCGCGCATCCAGGAGGGGGTGGCAGCGCTGGGCGGATACGGCGAGGTTTTCCTAAGGAATGTGCTGGCGTCGGGCGTGATCCCGCAGATCTCGGTCATCATGGGGCCCTGCGCCGGCGGCGATGTCTATTCCCCGGCCATGACCGACTTCATCTTCATGGTGAAGGACACGAGCTACATGTTCGTCACCGGCCCCGACGTGGTGAAGACCGTCACCAACGAGACGGTGACGGCCGAGGAGTTGGGTGGGGCGCGGGTGCATACGACCAAATCCTCCATCGCCGACCGCGCTTACGAGAACGATGTGGAGGCGCTGCTGCAAATGCGGCGCCTCATGGATTTCCTCCCTTCCAACAACAAGTCAGGCGTGCCGGAGCTCCCTACCAGGGACAGTCCCGAGCGCGCGGAGGCCTCGCTCGACACGCTGGTGCCGGACAACCCCAACAAGCCCTACGACATCAAGGAGCTGATCCTCAAGGTGGCCGACGAGGGCGATTTCTTCGAGATCCAGGAGGCCTTCGCCCGCAACATCGTCACCGGTTTCGCCCGCATGGAGGGCCGCACGGTAGGCATCGTCGCCAACCAACCCATGGTGCTGGCGGGCGTCCTGGACTCGGACGCCTCCCGCAAGGCCGCCCGCTTCGTGCGCTTCTGCGACTGTTTCGATATCCCCATCGTCACGTTCGTCGACGTGCCGGGTTTCCTGCCGGGAACGGCGCAGGAGTACGGCGGGTTGATCAAGCACGGCGCCAAGCTGCTGTTCGCCTACTCAGAGGCGACAGTGCCCAAGGTGACAGTGATTACCCGCAAGGCCTACGGCGGCGCCTACGATGTGATGAGCTCCAAGCACATCCGCGCAGACGTGAACTACGCCTGGCCCTCAGCCGAGATCGCCGTGATGGGCCCGAAGGGGGCGGCAGAGATCTTGTATCGGCCGGAGCTGGCGGACCCCGCCAAGATCGCCGCCCGCATCAAGGAGTACCAGGACCGCTTCGCCAACCCCTTCATCGCCGCCGAACGCGGCTACATCGACGAGGTGATCCTGCCGCACACCACGCGCCGCAGGATCTGCCGGGCGCTCAACATGCTGCGGAACAAGACGGTCGAGAACCCCTGGAAGAAGCACGACAATATTCCACTTTGAAGGAATTCGTCCAAAAATGCATGATTCCTCTTGTATTGGTGCATCTGATGCGTTAGCATCTGATGATGGCGCTGACATAAAACTGCGGAGATGCGTTGGAGGTGAGCCATGCGGACGACCTTGGACATCGACGATGACATCCTCCAGGCGGCCAAGGAGCTGGCTCGCCTCGAGAGGAAGACCGCAGGCCAGGTTCTGTCTGAGCTGGCCCGCAAGGGGCTGACGCAAGCGCCCGCTATGGGCCTCAGCGAGGAGGCCGCCGGGTTCACCGGCTTCGGCATGAAGGACGGATGGGTCCAGCTCCCCACCCGGGACGGCGTGGTCGTCACCAAGGAGATGGTCGATCGGCTGATCGAGGCAGCCGACGAGGAGGAGGCCCGCAGGAAGGGCGGTTATTGAGCATGCGGGCCCTTCTCGATGTGAGCGTGCTGCTGCCGCTCTTCGATGGCGGCCACATTCACCACCAGCCAGCCATTGTGTGGTGCAGGGCGAACGCCGAGGCGGGGTGGGCCAGCTGTCCGCTGACCCAGAACGGCTTCGCCCGCATCGTCTGCCAGCCCAGGTACCCGAGGCCGGCGCGCATGCTCGACGCGCTGGAAGTGCTGCGGCGACAGACCGGGTTGGCCGATCACGAGTTCTGGCCGGATGACATTTCCATTGCCGACGAGGAGCTATTCGACCCCGCCTTCATCCTCGGCCCCAACCAGATGGCCGACGTTTACCTATTGGCGCTTGCCGTCAAGGATGGCGGACGGCTGGTCACCTTCGATAGGGGCATGGCCAGGAAGGCGGTCCGCCGGGCCGAGCCTCGGCATCTGGTTATGCTGTAGGGCGGTGGGACGGGACGGGCGTTCGCGCAAGCGAGGGCCGCCGCGGGCATGGAGCTTAGGCCTACGTCCCGCCCAGCTGAGCCTGCGGTGCCGTCGCGAGCGGCGGTGCCTTGGGCCTGTTTTCCACCTCCACGTAGAAGCGCACCAGCTCCTCGTGGCCGGCCTCCGTTGCGCCGACCACGCGGGCCGTCACCCGCACGAGCCGCACAGGCGCGGTATTCTCGGCGACCTTGAGGAGCGGTGTGCCGGTCGCGGCGATCTCCACAACCTCCAAAGTGCGCGTATGCCCGTGCCCGCCGGAGACGGTGATATGATTGCCGACGGCCAAGTGCCGGTCGAAGGCCGCCTGCCCCTCCAGGCTGCTGCGGGTGAGCCAGTAGCCCTCGTCGCCCACCTCCGCCTTCGCCACCGGCTCTGCGGCCAGCTCGAAGGGCAGGGCGGTTGTCTGCGCCTTCAGCGCCCTGCCGAACCCGTAGCCGACCAGCAGGTCGGCGCGCCAGGCGATGGCGCCGGCCGCGCCCAACGCGGCAGAGCCTACGATCAACACCACCCGGCTCACTGCACGCAACATGGATCCCTCCATGCGGAAATTAGACCACGCAGTCATATAGGCCACTTTGTCGGAAGTGTGGAGGCGCTGCGCCCGAACGTCATCGGGCATCGTTTACCTTTCCTCTCGGCGTCCGCAGGGCCAATACAACAACACCGCCCGCCGGGGGCAGGCGGTGTCGCTGTCTCGGAACGAAGCTGAAGGCCCAGCTTACATATCCATGCCGCCCATGCCGCCGGGCATGCCGTGGGAGTGGCCGGCGTCCTTCTTCTTGGGCGCCTCGGCCACGCCGGCCTCGGTGGTTACCATCAGGCCGGCGATGGAGGCGGCGTCCTGCAGGGCGGTGCGCACGACCTTGGCAGGGTCGATGATGCCCTTCTCGAACAGGTCGCCGTACTCGTCGTTCTGGGCGTCGTAGCCGAACGCCGAGCCCGCCTGCTTCTCGAGGATCTTGCCGACCACGATCGAGCCTTCCATGCCCGCATTCTCGGCGATCTGCCGAATCGGCGCCTGCAGGGCGCGCTTGACGATGGCGATGCCGGCGTTCT
>DATMZP010000607.1:0-20857 GCA_035573595.1 Hyphomicrobiaceae bacterium | reverse complement strand
CGCGAGACCAGGGACCTGTACGACTGTATCGAATGGGCAGCCGCCCAGCCCTGGTGCAACGGCAAGGTCGGCCTCAGCGGCATCTCCTACTACGCCATCAACCAGTGGCACGTGGCCTCGCTGCAGCCGCCGCATCTGGCTGCCATGTGCGTCTGGGAGGGCGCCGCCGACTGGTACCGCGACATGACCCACCACGGCGGCATTCTCTCGACCTTCTGGCAGAACTGGTACGACATGCAGGTGAAGACCGTGCAGCACGGGATCGGCGCTCGCGGCGGGCGCAGCCGGGTGCACGGGGAGTTGGTGTGCGGCCCGGAGACGCTCTCCGAGACCGAGCTGGAGCGCAAGCGCTGCGATTTCGGCCGCGAGATCCTGGGGCACCCCCTCGATGACGAGTATCACAAGGAGCGCTCGCCCATCTGGTCGAAGGTGAAGGTGCCGTTCCTGTCGGCGGGCAACTGGGGCGGCCAGGGGCTGCATCCGCGCGGCAACTTCGAAGGCTTCGTGCGCGCCGCCTCCAAGCAGAAATGGCTGGAGGCGCACGGGATCGAGCACTGGACCCACTTCTACACCGACTACGGCCGCGAGCTGCAGCTCAGGTTTTTCGACCACTTCCTGCACGACAGGGACAACGGCTGGAACGACCAGCCCCGCGTCCTCCTGCAGGTCCGGCACCTCGACCGCTTCGTCGCTCGCGCCGAGGACGAATGGCCGCTGGCGCGCACCAAGTGGGCCCGGTTCCATCTCGATTCGGACATGGGGCTGCTGCAGCGAGAGAAGCCTGCGGGTGCAACATCGCCGAGCTTCGAGGCCATGGGCGACGGCCTCACGTTCCTGACCGCGCCGCTTGACGCCGAGACGGAGATTACGGGGCCGTCGGTGCTCAAGCTGTTCGTCTCGTCCTCCACCAGCGACGCCGATCTGTTCGTGGTGCTGCGCGCGTTTGCGCCCGACCTCCGGGAGGTGGTGTTCCAAGGCGCCATCGACCCGCACACCCCCATCGGCCAGGGCTGGCTCCGCGCCTCGCACCGCAAGCTCAGCAAGGAGCTGTCGGCGCCCTGGCGGCCATATCACACCCACGACCGGCACCAGCCCCTCAAACCCGGCGAGGTGGTGCAGCTGGACATCGAGATCTGGCCCACCTGCGTGGTGCTGCCGGCCGGTTACCGCATCGGCCTCACGATCCGCGGCAAGGACTACGAATACCCCGGCGCAAGCGGCGGGCGGCTCTCTAACTTCAAGAATGAGCTGAGAGGCTGCGGCCCCTTCCTGCACGACGACCCGCGCGACCGGCCGCCGGATATCTTCGGCGGCACCACCACCCTGCACTTTGGCAAGGGCCGCCAGCCCTATCTGCTGCTCCCCATCATTCCGCCAAAGGCCGGCGCAAGATTGCCCAGGCAACGGGCCCGGAACACCGCGGCCAAGTCGCCGCTCCGGAAATGAGAGTCGAGGCAGAGAAAATGCACGTTGAGATCGTCGATCGCTCAACCATGATCGACAAGCTGCACGCGGGGCTGGTGCTGAAACCGCGTGAGACGGCGATCGTGACCATCGACATGCACCGCGGCCACCTCGATCCGGCGGTCGCGACCATGGCGGCCCGCCCCGAGGACGCCAAGCGCGTGATCGCCGCAGCCGAGGAGCTGCTCGACTTCGCCCGCGCGCAAGGACTGCCGGTGGTCCACGTCAAGCTCGTCTACCGGCGCATCCCCGGCCTCGGCAGCGAGGGCATGACCCAGCCCTTTTGGCGCGCGATCCACGAGCTTGCCGCCAGCGACCGCCTAACCCCTGGGCGCAACAGCACGATCAACGACCACAACATCGTCGGCTCTCCGGGCACCGAGATCATCCCGGCGCTCTACGCCGAGGGCGATTACGTGATCGACAACAAGAAGCGCCTGGACTGCTTCTACGGCACCGACCTCAATCAGCTCCTGCAGGGGCTGGGCACGAAGGCGATGGCGCTGATGGGCATCAACACCAATACGTGCGTGCTCAACACCGCCTTCACGGCCTTCAACCTCGATTACCGCGTGCTCGTGCTCTCGGACTGCGTCGCCAGCATGTACGGCGAGGACCTGCACGTGCTGGGTCTGCACAACGTGGCGCGCTGCCTTGGCTGGGTGCTCTCGAACCAGGAATTCCGCGACAAGCTCGAAGAGGGCGCCAAGCGCAACGACTGACCGGAACGACGACCTATTCGACCAACAGAAGGCAAATCCAGGGAGGATCTCAATGGCCCGCAAGCTCGACCGCAGGACATTTCTCGCAGGCACGGTGGCAGGAACCGCCGCGGCCACACTGCGATTTCCGACACCCGCCATCGCGCAAGCCGCACCGTTCAAGATCGGCCTGCTCACCGTGAAGACCGGGCCGCTGGCCCAGGGCGGCATCCAGATGGAGCAGGGGATCCTGGCCTTTCTCAAGGAGAAGGCCAACACGCTGGCCGGCCGCAAGGTGGAGCTGCTCGTCGCCGACACCGGCGGCAACCCGGCCGGCGCCCGCACCAAGGCCCAGGAGGTCATCGAGCGCGACAAGGTCAATGTGATCCTCGGGCCGCTCGCCGCCTTCGAGCTGCTCGCCATCACCGACTACGTGCGCGACAACGCCACGCCGCTCATCAGCCTGGCCGCCGCCGAGGACGTGACGCAGCGCCGGGCCAACCCGTTCGTCATCCGCCCATCGGCCACCTCTGCGCAGTGCTGCCACGCGATGGGCGACTACGCCGCCAAGGAGCTGAAGTACAAGCGCGCGGCCACCATTTCCGAGGACTTCGCCTTCGGCTACGAGCAGATGGCCGGCTTCCAGCGGGTGTTCGAGGACAACGGCGGCAAGGTGGTCAAGAAGCTGTGGCCGCCGCTGGTGACGCCCGACTACACGCCCTTCATCGCCCAGCTCGGCAACGTGGACTGCGTCTTCAACGGCTTCGCCGGCTCCAACCCGGTGAAGTTCATGCGCTCCTATGCCGACCTTGGCCTCAAGGCCAAGACGCCGCTGCTGGCCGGCTGGACCGCCATGGACGATGCGCTCTTGAAGAGCCTCGGCGATGAAGCTGTCGGCGTCATCTCCGCCGCCTACTACTCCGCCGATTTCGGCTCGGAGAGCAACAAGCGCTTCGTGGCGGCGATGCAGAAGGACCACAACGTGCTGCCCGGCGGCTACTCGGCCGGCATGTACGTGGCCGGCCAGTGCGTGGAGGCGGCCATCCAGGCGCTTGGGCCCCAGGCCGACGACCGCAAGGCCCTCGCCAACGCCCTGCACAAGGTCTCGCTCACCGACACGCCGCGCGGCGCCGTCAAGTTCGACCAGTACGGCAACGTGGTGGGCGACGTGTTCATCCGCCGCTGCGAGAGGAAGGGCGGCCAGCTGGTGAACACGGTGATCAAGACCTACCCCAGCGTCAGCCAGTTCTGGACCTACAACGAGAAGGAGTTCCTGGCGAACCCCGTCTATGCGCGCGACTACCCTCCGGCGAAGAATTTGGAACCGTAGGTCGGGTCGAGCGACGCAATGACCCAGCATCGGCGAATAGTGAGTGGCGAATGGCGAATGGGGAAGAACCATTCGCTATTCGCCATTCGCCATTCGCCCACCACGCACCCGACCTCGAGCTCCAGACCATGAGCCTGTGGCTGACGCTTGCGGTGAACAGCGTGGCGCTGGGGGGCCTCTTGTTCCTTTTGTCCTCGGGCTTCTCCCTGATCTTCGGGCTGATGCGCATCCCCAACCTGATGCACGGCTCCTTCTTCATGCTGGGGGCCTATTTCGGGGTCACCCTGCTCTGGAAAGGCTTCAACATCTGGGTCGCCGCGCTGATCAGCGCAGCTGCCATGGCCGTCATCGGCGGGCTGATTGAACGCTTCCTGTTGCGCCGGCTCGAGGGTCAGGTACTGCCGCAAGTGCTTCTGACACTGGGCTTCGCCTTCATCATCGCCGATGTCTGCCTGATGCTGTGGACCGGAGACCCGTGGCAGCCCGCCACGCCGGACCATCTGCGTGGCGCGGTGCAGGTGGCCGGGCTCTATTTCCCGCTCTACCGGCTGGTGATCGTGCTGGTCGCGGTGGCGATCGCCGTCGGCCTGTGGCTGCTGGTGGACTGGACCCGCCTCGGCGCCATGATCCGCGCCGGGGTCGACGATGCGCCCATCGCCCGGGTGGTCGGCATCCGCGTGTCGCAGCTCTTCACGCTGGTGTTCGCCCTGGGCGCGGCGCTGGCGGCGTTCGGCGGTGTCGTGGGTGCGCCCTATCTCTCGGTCTATCCGGGGCTCGACTTCGAGATGCTCCCGCTGGCCCTCATCGTGGTGATCCTGGGCGGTGTCGGCAGCCTGCTGGGAGCCTTGGTGGGGAGCTTCGTCATCGGCTTCCTCTACAATTTCGGCACCGCGCTGCTGCCGGACCTGGCCTACGTCATCCTGTTCCTGCCGATGGTGCTGATCCTGGTGCTGCGGCCGCAGGGCCTGTTCGGCAAGGTGACGACGTGACCGGGCGCGTCGCTCGAACGGCCTGCGCCGCCGCGGCTCCGCTGCTGGGCGTTGCGCTGCTCCTGACACTGCCGGTCTGGCTCGGGCATCACACGTTCTACGTCAACATCGCCAGCCAGATCCTGCTGTGGGCGGTGGCAGCGCTGGCACTCAATGTCCTCGTCGGCTACGCCGGCCTCGTCTCCCTCGGCCATGCCGGGCTGCTGGCCGTGGCGGCATACACGGTGGGGCTCGTGCTGCAGGCGGGCGCCGGCCACCTCGTCGCCTGCCTCGCCGCCATCGGCGTGACGCTCGCCGCTTCTGCGGTCTTCGCCCTGCTGGCGCTGAGGTCCACCGGCATCGGCTTCCTGATGATCACGCTGGCGCTGGGCCAGATCGTGTGGGGCATCGCCTACCGCTGGGCCAGCCTCACCAACGGCGACAATGGCATCAACCTGGCGAGCCGGCCCGCACCCTTCGGGCTGTCGCTCGCAGGCGCGGAGCCGTTCTACTACGCGACCCTCGCGATCTTCCTGGCGGTCCTGCTGTCCATGCGGGCCTTCGCGCGGTCGCCTTTCGGCGCCAGCCTCGCCGGCACCCGCGACCAGCCGCCGCGCATGACGGCGCTGGGCTTCAACGTGTGGCTGATCCGCTTCCTGGCCTTCCTGGTCTCTGGGCTCTGGTGCGGTGTTGCGGGGCTGCTCTACGCCTATTACCACCAGTTCATCGCCCCGCCTGCCGCGGCGCTCACGTCGTCGGCCGAGATCCTGCTGATGGTCATCTCCGGAGGCACCGCGACCCTGCTCGGGCCGATCGCGGGCGCGGCTATCGTCGTCGTGATGAAGAATGTGGCGAGCGCCTACATCGAGCGCTGGAACCTGGTGCTGGGCCTGATTTTCATCCTCATCATCAGCTTCATGCCGGAGGGCCTGGTGCCCGGCTCTGTACGCCTCGCTCGCGTCGCATGGGGGCGCTTGCGGCTTTTCCTCAAGGGGGCGCGGTCATGAGCGCACTCACCGTCGCGGGCCTCGCCAAGTCGTTCGGCGGCCTGCGTGTCACCGACGGCGTCGATCTTGTCATCGACCCCGGCGAGCGGCGCCTCATTATCGGCCCGAACGGCGCCGGCAAGACCACGCTCTTCAACCAGATCACCGGCGAGATCGCACCCGACACCGGCTCGGTCACCCTGTTTGGACAGGATATCACCCGCGTCCCCTGCCGCCGGCGGGCGCACCTCGGGATGGCGCGCACCTACCAGATCATCACCCTGTTCCCGCAGGATACGATCCTGCACAACGTCACGCTGGCCCTGCTCGGCCTCTCGCCGCTGCGCTGGAACCCGTTCGCGACCCTGGCCCGCCGCCGCGATCTCGCCGAGCGCGGCCGTGCCGCGCTCGCCCGCGTCGGCCTCGACCACATCGCCGAGCGGCCGCTGGCGCAGACCTCCTACGGCGAGCGCCGGCGCGTGGAGATCGCCATGGCGCTGGCCCAGGAGCCCCGGGTGCTGCTGCTCGACGAGCCGTTCGCCGGCCTCTCCATCGACGAGCGGCGCGATGTGCAGCGGCTCCTCATGGCCATCCCGCGGGACGTGACCCTGGTGATGATCGAGCACAACATGGACGTGGCGCTCGACCTCGCCGACCGCATCACGCTGATGCATTTCGGTAAGGTGATCGTGGAGGGCACCCGCGCCGAGGTGGTGGCCGATCCCCGCACACGGGAGGTGTATCTTGGCGCCTGATGCGCTCAGCCTCGACGGCGTCGATGCCTACTACGGCGACGGCCATGTGCTGCACAGCGTCTCGTTCTCCGTGGGCGAGGGCCGGTTGCTGGGCCTCATCGGCCGCAACGGTGCCGGCAAGACCACCTGCATGAACGTGGCCGTCGGACTGCTGCCGCCGCGCGCCGGGCGCGTGGCGGTGTTCGGCAGCAACATCGCCCGCGCCGCGCCGGAGGACATCGCGGCGCTCGGCGTCGCCCTGGTGCCGCAGGGACGACGCGTGTTCCGGAGCCTGACGGTACGCGAGAACCTGAGCGTGGCCGCGCGCAAGCCCAGGGCCGCCGACGGCCGTAGCGGAAAGGGCGGCAAGGCGCCATGGACCGAGGACACCATTTTCGGGATGTTCCCGCGCCTGATGGAGCGCCGCAATCACCCGGCCGGGCTCCTGTCCGGCGGCGAGCAGCAGATGCTGGCGATCGGCCGCGCGCTGATGGGCAACCCGCGCCTCCTCCTGATGGACGAGCCCTCCGAGGGCCTCGCCCCGCAGATCGTGGCCGAGGTGGGTCGCACCATCGCCAGGCTGAAGAGCGACGGCCTGTCGATCGTGCTGGTTGAGCAGAACATCAAGCTCACCCTCGACCTGGCCGACGACATCGTCATCCTCAACTCCGGCAGCGTGGCGTTCGCCGGAGCCGCCGGCCAGCTCAAGATGGACGACGCTGTCATCGCCCAGCATCTGGGTGTGCATTGACACACCCCGGGGGTGCCGGGCCGAGGTATCGGGAGCCTCCGCCTAGGCTCGCGCGTGGTCCACCACCAGCGCCGTGCCGCGGCTGCCGGTGACGGTGACCCAGGTGCCGGTGGGGGCGTCGGGGCCTTCGGCAAACCAGAGCGTATCGCCCACACGCACCTTGCCGCGGCCGTTCTCGATGGCCTGCTCCACCACCACGGAGCGGCCCACGTACTGCTGGCCGCGCACGTTGAGATCGGGGAGATCGCTGATCGCGGCGTCGGGCCACACGAGCCGCTGCACGCCGAGCAGCACGAGCACAGACAGCAGAACGAAGGCCAGCACCTGCCAGGGCCAGGCGATGCCGATGGCCAGCGCCACGATGCCGATCACGGTGGCAGCCAGGCCGAACCACAGGAAGTGCACGCCGGGGATCACCATCTCCAGCGCCAGCAGCACCGCGGCCAGGATCAGCCAGTTCCAGGCGCCAAGGCCCTGCAGCAGCGGCCAGACGTTCTCCATCGATCCCCTCCCCGGAAAGGCAATAAGGGCAGTAAGCCAGTAAGCCAGTAAGCCAGTAAGCCAGTAAGTGCTCTGCCGATTCCCTGCTGCCCTATTGCCCTATTCCCTTACTGCCTATTGCCTTTCTTCAAGTGTTGGGCACGCTGCCGGACCGCGTCACCGGGCGTGCGCCGGGACCGGCGCCGTTCTTGCCGAACGCCTCGCTGGTGATCTCGGCGAGGCCGGCAAGCGAGCCGATCACGCTCGCGGCATCGAGCGGCATCATCAGGATCTTCTGGTTGGGCGACTTGGCGATCGCTTCCAGCGCCTTCACGTAGTTGTTGGCCACGAAGTAGTTGATCGCCTGCACGTTGCCGGCGGAGATGGCTTGGCTCACCACCTCGGTCGCCTTGGCTTCCGCCTGCGCGAACCGCTCGCGCGCCTCGGCGTCGCGGAAGGCAGCCTCCTTGCGGCCCTCTGCCGCCAGCACGACCGCCTGCTTCTCGCCCTCGGCCTTGAGGATGGCCCCCTGCCGCAGGCCCTCGGCCTCCAGGATCTGCGCGCGCTTCTCGCGCTCGGCCTTCATCTGGCGCGCCATGCTGTCGACCAGGTCGCGCGGCGGGGCGATGTCCTTGATCTCGATGCGCGTCACTTTCACGCCCCAGGCCTCGGTGGCGGCATCCACCACCTGCAGCAGCCTGGCGTTGATGGTGTCGCGGTTCGACAGCAGCTCGTCGAGGTCCATCGAGCCCATCACGGTGCGGATGTTGGTCATGGTGAGGTTGACGATGGCGCCGCGCAGGTTGTCGACCTCGTAGGCGGCCTTGGCGGCGTTGAGCACCTGGAAGAAGTTGACGCCATCCACCGTCACCATGGCGTTGTCCTTGGTGATGATGTCCTGCGATGGGATGTCGATCACCTGCTCCTTCATGTTCATCTTCCAGCCGATGCGCTCCATCACGGGCACGAGGATATGAAGGCCTGGCGTGAGCGTGCGGGTGTAGCGGCCAAAGGTCTCGACCGTGTAGTTGAAGCCCTGCGGCACCGTCTTGACCGTGCTCCACAGCACCACCAGGGCCAAGCCGACCAGCAGCACGACGACGATCTGAAAGCCGCTCGAGAAGATGTCGAGGATGTTCATGACGGGACCCCCTGCTCAACGCTGATTATTGATTTGGTGACGACGTCTGCCAACTTTTAGATGTTGAAGGAAAATCAATGATGAATCAAAGGTTCAGGCAGAAGCTCCCCATTGCCGGCCGATCGGAGGTGCGACGAGCGCCGATGCCGGCGCCGGCGAACGTCAGACCCACCCCGCCAGCTCGCGGCGCACAATGGCCTCGATGACCCGCATGCCCGCCCGGCTGGAATTGAGACACGGAATATAGGCGAAATTCTCGCCGCCGTTGTCGAGGAACGCCCTCCGGTTCTCCATGTCCAGCTCCTCCAGCGTCTCCAGGCAGTCGGCCGAGAAGCCGGGCGCGACCATGGCGAGGCGCTTCACGCCGGACCTGGCGAGGCGCCCCACCGTGTCGATGGTGTAGGGCTGCAGCCATGGGTCACTGCCGAACTGGGACTGATAGGTCATGTGCCAGCGCGCCTCGGGCCAGCCGAGCCGCTCGCGCACGAGCCGCGCGGTCTGCTGGCAGTGGCCGGGGTAGGGATCGCCCTGCTCGGCGTACTTCTCGGGCATGCCGTGGAACGACATGATGAGCGCGTCGGGCTCGAAGCCGAGCTTGGCGAGATGATCGCGCACGGAGCCGGCGATGGCGTCGATGTAGGCCGGATCGTCGAAATAGGGCGGCGCCACCCGTACGCTCGGCTGCCAGCGCAGCTCCATCAGCGCGCGAAACGCCTGGTCGCAGGCGGTGGCCGTGGTGGCCGCGGCGTACTGCGGATAGAGAGGCACCAGCAGGATGCGGTCGCAGCCCTGGGCCTGCAGCGCAGCGAGGCGCGGCGCCACGCCGGGGTTGCCGTAGCGCATGGCCCAGTCCACGACGATGCGCTCGTCGGCCAAGGCCGCGGCAAGCTTCTCGGCTTGCTCGCGGGTGATGGTCTTGAGCGGGCTCTCGTCCCGCTCCCGGTTCCAGATCTTGTCGTAGTCCTTGCCTTTCCTGCCGGGACGCACCGTCAGGATGATCAGGTTCAGGATCAGCCACCACTTGAGGCGCGGTTCCTCGATAACGCGACGGTCGGACAGGAACTCCTTGAGATAGCGCCGCATCGACCGGTAGTCGGTGGCGTCGGGCGTGCCGAGGTTCATGAGCAGCACACCGATGCGGCGCGCGGCGGAGCCCTTCTGCGAGGTGGCGTTGTGGCGCATTCGATCGATACCCTGCGACGACGGGCTGCCTGTAGGGTGCAATAGGCCGATAGGCCGTATTGCACGGATACTCCTCTGCCGCGGCTCGCGCATCGGTGCAATACGGGCTGACGCCCCATTGCACCCTACGTCTTCGATGCCGCGTCGATCCTGGGCCGGCCGACGCTCACGTAGGTGAAGCCGTGCTCGGCCATGGTCTCGGGCCGGTAGATGTTGCGCAGGTCGACCACGACTGGCCGCTTGAGGAGCAGCTTGATGCGGGCCGGGTCGAGGGCGCGGAACTCCTTCCACTCGGTCATGACCACCAGCGCGTCGGCCCCCTCGGCGCAGGCATAGGGGTCGGGGGCATAGTCGACCTCGTTGAGAATGGCCGCGGCATGCGCCATGCCCTGCGGGTCGTAGGCGCGCACCTTGGCGCCGGCGTCCTGCAGGGCGGTGATGATGGAGACAGCGGGGGATTCGCGCATGTCATCGGTCTCGGCCTTGAAGGTGAGGCCCAGCACCGCGATCCGCTTGCCGCGGATGCTGCCGCCGCAGGCGGCGATGACCTTGCGCGCCATGGCGCGCTTGCGCTGGTCGTTGATGGAGATGATGGTCTCGATCGAGCGGATCGGCACGCCGAAGTCGAGCCCCGCCTTGAGGAGCGCGAGCAGGTCCTTGGGGAAGCAGGAGCCGCCGTAGCCGGGGCCGGCGTTCAGAAACTTGGGGCCGATGCGGTGGTCGAGGCCGATGCCGTGCGCCACCTCCTCGACGTCGGCATTGGCCTGCTCGCACAGGTCGGCGATCTCGTTGATGAAGGTAATCTTGGTGGCCAGGAAGGCGTTGGCGGCGTACTTGATGAGCTCGGCGCCGCGGCGGGCCGTGTGCAGGATCGGCGCCCCTTTGTCGGCGAGGGGGCGATAGAGCTCAGTCATGACCTCGCGCGCCCGCGCATCGTCGGTGCCGACGACGACCCGGTCGGGGGCCATGAAATCCTGGATGGCGGCGCCTTCGCGCAGGAACTCCGGGTTGGAGACCACCGACAGATCGGCGCCCGGTTGGATATCGGCTATGATACGTTGGATCTCGTCGCCAGTCCCCACCGGCACGGTCGACTTCGTCACGACCACCGCATAGCCGCTGAGCGCCCGGGCGATCTCGCGCGCCGCCTGGTAGACGTAGGTGAGGTCGGCGAGCCCGTCGGCGGGACGCGAAGGGGTGCCCACGGCGATGAAGACAGCCTCGGCGCCCTCCGCCGCGCCCGGCAGCCCGGTGGTGAACGAGAGCCGGCGCTCGGCCACGCTCCGGGCCACCAGCTCGGCGAGCCCCGGCTCGTAGATCGGCATCCTGCCGTTGCGCAGGGCCTCGATTTTGCCGGCGTCCTTGTCGACGCAGGTCACGGTGTGGCCGAGCTCGGCAAAGCAGGCCCCGGACACCAGACCGACATATCCGGAGCCGATCATTGCCACGCGCATCAGCAGTGTCCCGTATCTCTTGTGTTGCAGGCGCCCCGACGCGCGCGCAGTCTATGCCCTGCACGCGCCGACGTCATCTCATGTCGCGGGCTCATGCCGCTCGGGCGACCGCCATTCCTCTGCGACCGGTAGCGCGGCCCGCACCGCCGCAGCCCCAGCCCATTGGTCGCGATCTTGTGCCGCAATGGTTCAACGCCGTCTCGTTGGCTGCAGTCGGACTCCACCAGCGGACCTGACGACCTTCTCCGATACAGGCCTGTTGATACCGGGGATTGTGCCGTTCACAGGCCACTCGCTGCGGTTTATGCGATCAGGGGCACTCAGGCCAATCGCACGAGCCGGCTCAGACAGCCTGCATCCGGGGAATTTCGGGTGTTGATGAACCTTCACCGCATGTCGGTCCTCGATACGCACGCCCGGTGCCTCGCCCTGTGGCTGGTGGATCTCGGCCGGCACGAGAAGCGAGTCGTCCTGGCCGTCAACGACTTCCTCCTGCTCAACCTGGCGCTGTGGCTCGCCATGTCGGTGCGGGTGGGCGAGCTGTTCTTTCCAACGAGCTGGGACCTGTTCGTCGTGCTGGGCGCCGCACCCTGCATCGGCGTCGCCACGTTCTTCCAGATGGACGTCTACCGTCTGGTCACCCGCTTCATCGGCGGGCGCGGGGTGGCGCTTACGGCGGCCGCCGTCGGCCTGTCGGGGCTCTACTGGGGGCTGCTGGTGCACCTCTCGGGCGTCTACAGCGTGCCGCGCTCGGTGGTGCTGTTCTATCCCGTGCTGGCCACCGCCTTCGTCTGGGGCAGCCGGCAGTTTGCCGCGACCTTCCTCAGGAACGCCGGGGTTGCATTGCCCTCGCAGGCGCAGGAACGGCCGCGGCAGGTGCTGATCTACGGCGCCGAGACGACCGGCATGCAGTTGCTCGAAGCCCTGCAAGGCGCGGGCGACTGTGAAGCAGTGGCGTTCATCGACCCCAATCCTACTCTGCGCGGGCAGTATGTCGGTGGGCTCAGGGTGCACGCGCCGGAGCGCCTGCCGGGCCTTGTCCAGCGCCTCGACATCGACGAGGTGCTCCTTGCCATGCCCAAGGCGCGGCGCCACGACCGGCAGGCGGCCTTGCGCGAGCTCGAGGGCCTGAAGATGCGGGTGCGCACCCTGCCGGCCATCGAGGACATGGCCGCGGGCCGCTTCACCGTGAGCGACCTGCGCCCCATCGAGACCGACGATCTGCTGGGCCGCGACCCGGTGCCACCCGACCCGACCCTGCTTGCGCGCAACATCGCCGGCAGGTCGGTGCTGGTGACGGGCGCCGGCGGGTCGATCGGATCGGAGCTGGTACGCCAGATCGTGCGCCAGGGCCCGCGGCGGCTTGTCCTGTTCGAGAGGAGCGAGGCGCATCTCTACGAGATCGAGCTGGAGGCCGACGGGCTGATCTGCCGTTCGGACGCGCCGGCTGACCGGCGGCCGGCGATCGTTCCGGTGCTGGGCTCGGTGCTGGACGCCGGCCTGGTGCGCCGGACGATCGAGGAAAACGGCGTGGAGACCATCTACCACGCGGCCGCGTTCAAGCACGTACCGATCGTGGAGCGCAATCCCGTCGCCGGCCTGCGCAACAACACCTTCGGCACCATCCGTCTGGCCGACGTCGCCGCGGCCTGCGGGGTGGAGCGGCTGGTGCTGGTCTCGACCGACAAGGCGGTGCGACCCACCAGCGTCATGGGCGCCAGCAAGCGGCTCGCCGAGATGGCCCTGCAGGCGCGGGCGGCGGAGCGCAGGGGGCGCACCGTGTTCGCCATGGTGCGATTCGGCAACGTGCTCGATAGCTCCGGCTCGGTGGTGCGCCGCTTCCGGCGCCAGATCGAGGCCGGCGGGCCGCTGACCGTCACCCATCCCGAGATGATCCGCTATTTCATGTCGATCCCGGAGGCGGCCTGCCTCGTCATCCAGGCGGGCGCCATGGCCAAGGGGGGCGAGGTGTTCGTGCTCGACATGGGCGAGCCGGTGCGCATCGACGACCTGGCCCGCTCCATGATCCGGCTGACGGGCCTGGAGGTGCGCGACGAGGCCCATCCCGACGGCGACATCGGCATCGAGTACACGGGGCTCAGGGATGGCGAGAAGCTCTATGAGGAGCTGCTGTTGGGCGCCAACATCTCCCCCACCGAGCACCCCCGTATCCTGCGCTCGCGCGAACCCTGCCTGCCGCGCCAGGACCTCGACGCCGTGCTGGCGGAGATTGACGCCGCCATGACGGACGGCTCAGCCGCCGCCATCCGCACCATCCTCGCGCGCGCGGTGGAGGACTACCACCCCTTTCGACGGGTAGCGGCATGAGAAGGTGTCAGACCCTCCGGGTCTAAGCTGTCGAAGAAAGGCTGGGTACGCAGTGGGACTGACCCAACGAGCTACGGTGTCAGACCCAGAGGGTCTGACACCAAGTCCGCGACCCGGGCGAGGAAGGCGAGGCACTTCTCCAGCTCGGCAGCCTCCAGGTACTCATCGGGGGTGTGGGCCTGGGCGATGTCGCCGGGGCCGCAGACCACGGACGGGGCGCCGCCGGCCTGGAACAGGCTGGCCTCGGTGGCGTAGCAGACTGCGAACGTGTCGTTCTGCTGGGCCAGCCTGAGCGCCAGCGGCACGATGCCGGAGCCGGCGTCGGCCTGGAACGGCGGCACCTCGTTGACAATCTCGATGCTGGCGCCGGCGTCCGCGTCCGCCTGCCGCATGGGCGCCAGGCACCGCTCCTCGGCGAAGCGGCGGAAGCGGGCGTCCAGCGCCGCGCCGTCGAAGCCGGGCAGGCGGCGGATCTCCCAGCCGAACCAGCACGCCGCCGGCACGATGTTGGAGGCGGTGCCACCGGCAATCTGAGTGACCTGCAGCGTCGTATAGGGCGGGTCGAAACGCGGGTTCAGGCCTGTCTCTTTCAGCTCCGCCTCGATGCGGGCCAGCTCGCCTAGGAGATGCCCGGCATAGGTGACGGCGTTGACGCCCAGGTGCGGCATGGAGGAATGCGCCGCCTTGCCGGTGAGGCGCACGACCCAGCGCATCGGCCCCTTGTGGGCGTCCACCACGGCCATGCCGGTCGGCTCGCCAACCAGCACGATGCGCGGCAGCGGCAGGGATTTGCCGAGCTCCCGCACCATCGGGCGGACACCCGTGCAGCCCACCTCCTCGTCGTAGGAGAAGGCGATGTGGATCGGCGTGGCGAGCTTGCGTGCGGTGAATTCGGGCACCATGGCGAGCACGCACGCCAGATAGCCCTTCATGTCGCAGGCGCCGCGGCCGTAGAGCTTCCCATCGCGCTCCACCAGGGTGAACGGATCGCTGCTCCAGGCCTGCCCGTCCACGGGCACCACGTCGGTGTGGCCGGAGAGAGCAATGCCGCCGACGGCGGAAGGTCCGATGGTGGCGAAGAGGCTGGCCTTCTGGCCATCGGGGGTGGGCACGAGCGAGGATTCGACGCCGTACCGGTGCAGGTAGCTTTCGACGAAGCGTATCAGCGGGAGGTTGGACTTGTGGCTCGTCGTGTCGAACGCGACGAGCCGCGCCAGCAGGTCCTTGGTGGCGGCAATGGGTGCTGGCATCTGGTCCTTTCGGCTCAGGTCAGTTCAGGCGCGGCTTGGAGTGCGGGCTGTCGAGCGAGAACGCGGGGATGGTGACATCGATGCGGCGCCCCTCCCCCGTTGTCATCTGGTAGGTGCCCATCATGATGCCCGACGGGGTACTCAACGGGCAGCTCGAGGTATAGCGGAACGAGCCGCCAGGCTCCATCACCGGGGTCTGCCCCACCACGCCCTGGCCCCTCACCTCCTCGGTGCGCCCGCTGGCGTCGGTTATGCGCCAGTGCCGCGAGCGCAGCTGCACCGTCTCGCTGCCCTCGTTGACGATGTAGACCGTATACGCCCACACGTAGCGGTTGTCGTGGGGCGAGGAATCCTCCTCCAGGTACTGCGGCGTGACGCGCACGCGGATGCCATGGGTAACGGCTTCGTACATGGTCGAGAGTGAGCGCCAAAAGCGGGCTGGCTGGCCAGCCGGAGGGGGTGGGGCGGGACAGCTCAAGGACGGATCAGCCCATATTAGAAGCGGCCAACGCCGCGTCAATATCAGCCGCAAGATCAACCCCGGCCTCCAGCCCCACCGACAGACGCAGCATGCCGTCGGAGATGCCGAGCTCGGCGCGCGCCTCCGGCTTAAGGCGCTGGTGCGTCGTGGTGGCGGGGTGGGTGATGAGGCTCTTGGCGTCGCCCAGATTGTTGGAAATCTTGATGAGCCGCAGGGCGTTGAGGAAGCAGAAGGCAGCCGGCTTGCCACCCTCGATCTCGAAGGTGACGATCTGGCCTGACCCCGTCATCTGCCGCCGGGCGAGCGCCGCCTGGGGATGGTCGTCCCGGCCGCAGAGGAGCACGCGCCTGACCTCGGGTCGTGCAACCAGATGGTCGGCGATCCTGCAGGCGGTCTCGCACTGCGCACGCACCCGGAGAGGCAGCGTTTCCAGGCCCTTGAGCATCACCCAGGCATTGAACGGGCTGAGCGACGGCCCGGTGTGCTTGAGGAAGTTGTGCAGCTGGTCCTTCACGAAGGCGGTGGAGCCCAGCACAACGCCGCCGAGGCAGCGGCCCTGGCCGTCGATGTGCTTGGTGGCGGAATAGACCACCACATCGGCGCCGTGCTGCAAGGGCCTCTGCAGCATGGGCGTGGCGAACACGTTGTCGACCACCACCACGGCGCCGACGGCATGGGCGATCCCGGATACGGCGGCGATATCGACCAGGTCGAGCGTCGGGTTGGCCGGCGTCTCGAAGAAGAAGGCCTTGGTGTTGGGGCGCACGGCCTTCTGCCAGGCGTCGATGTCGCGGCCATCGACCAGCGTGGAGGCGATGCCGAAGCGGGGACACAGGTCCTCCACCACGTAGCGGCACGATCCGAACAGGGCGCGCGCCGCCACGATATGGTCGCCGGCCTTGAGGAAGCACAGGAGGGCCGAGGTGACGGCGGCCATGCCGGTAGCGGTGGCGCGGGCGGCCTCGGCACCTTCGAGGAGGCGCACGCGCTCCTCGAACATGGCCACGGTGGGGTTGGCGTAGCGGCTGTAGATGAAGCCGCCAGACTCACTCTTGAAGCGCTCCTCGGCCTGCTCGGCCGAGGCGTAGACGTAGCTCTGGGTGAGAAAGAGCGCCTCGGAGGTCTCGGCAAAGCCGGACCGCAGGATGCCGCCGTGGACCAGCTGGGTCTCGGGGCTCCACGCCTCATTTGCGTCGGCAGCCTTGGGGGTATCGGTCATCGCGCGCACTCCTTGCCCAATCTGGGCCCGCCTAGGACCTTCCGGCCCGCAGACGACAAAAAAACCGGCTCGCACCGCGCCTCACCAAGCCGGGCGCATCGAGTCGGTCCACGCGCGCGGCCATTTTAGCGAGTTGTTTTACGTGGCTGCAAGCCGGCCGGCCAAATCACCACGTCGTCGCAGTATGGGCTTTAGCCCGTCCGAACGCATGGCGTCAAGCGAGCCCGCTCTTGTCGCGGTTTGAGCGCGGCCAGGGTTCCTGTATCGATGGCATCTCACTCGTTCGAGGGCCGAGACACGGGCCTGGCGCCATGTCCCTGATTGAGTCCCTGGCCAAGCTGAGACACTGGGCGCGCGCGATCAAGCGCGATGTCCACGCGCTCTACCTCGCCGGCCGCGATCCTCGTGTGCCGTGGCGCGCGAAGGCTATGGCGGTTTGCGTCGCGGCCTACGCGCTCTCCCCTGTCGACCTGATCCCCGATTTCATTCCCGTGCTGGGCTATCTGGACGACGCGATCATCGTCCCGGTCGGCATCGCCTTGGCGGTGAGGCTGATTCCCGGGCCGCTCATGGCCGAGCATCGCGCTGCCGCCGCATTGGCGCAGTCGCGGCCAGTGAGCAGAGCCGGAGCGGTTGTCATCGTCGCTGTATGGATTGCGGCCGTCCTGGCCGCGGTGTGGCTGGTCTGGCGCCATTTTTGGGTCTGAGCAGCTTCCCAGCCTGCCGCACACGAGCGCCCGCTCGGGCTCTGCTGCCTGTTAGTAACGACGTCCCCGCGCATGAACATGGCGGCGGTGTCGTGCTACGGACTGAGCATGACTTCCTTCTTGCCAGCCCGCGCCCGGGGAGAGCAGCACGCCTGATGGCCCACACCAAGGCAAAGCGCGCCGGACAAGTCGATCAGGGCAGGGCCGGCCAGAACATCGTGCCGCTGTTCCAGGTGCCCGCCCGCGGGTCGGGGCGCGCCACGGGGACCCGGCTGAGCGGGCTCGACGGGCTGCCCAGGGTCGAGCTGGCGGGTCGGCCCGGCCTGTTGCCCGCCCAGCAGATCGAGGCGCTCAAGAGCCGCCGCAAGATCGACGCCCGCGACGAGATCCTCGCCGACCAGATCCAACCCGCCAGCCTCGACCTGCGGCTCGGCAGCCGCGCCTATCGGATCAGGGCGAGCTTCCTGCCGGGCCGGCACCAGACGGTGGCGCAGCGGCTCGACAAGCTCAAGCAGCACGAGTTCAGACTGAACGATGGGGCGGTGCTGGAGCAGGGCTGCGTCTACCTCGTGAAACTGCAGGAGCGGCTCTCGCTGCCGCCCAGCGTCTCGGCGGTGGCCAATCCGAAGAGCTCCACCGGCCGCATCGACGTGTTCACCCGGCTTATCACCGATCGCAGCGAGGCGTTCGATTGGGTGGAGGCGGGCTACGAGGGCGAGCTGTACGCCGAGATCTTTCCGCGCACCTTCAGCGTCAAGGCGCGCACCGGCTCGCGACTGAGCCAGATGCGGTTCCTGCGGCGGGCGGGCAGCCAGGACCGATACTGGCGGCCGGAGATCAGCGACGCCGACCTGCGCAAGCTCGATGCCCGGATGCCCCTGGTGAACGGCACCGTGGGCAAGGCCACGATCCGCAACGGTCTCAACGTCGGGGTGGACCTGCGGGGCGACGGGCGGCGCCCCATCATCGGCTACCGGGCGCTGAAGTTCGCCGACCTCCTGGATGTCGACCAGCGCGGCTACAACAAGCGGGACTTCTGGGAGCCGATCCCCGCCCCCAAGGACGGCCGCCTGATCCTCAATCCCAACGAGTTCTACATCCTGGCCTCGAAGGAGCGCATCCAGGTGCCCCCAGACTACGCCGCCGAGATGATCCCCATCGACCCCATGATGGGCGAGTTCCGGGCACACTATGCAGGCTTCTTCGACCCGGGCTTCGGCTTTGCCGAGGCAGGCGGGGCGGGCTCCAAGGCGGTGCTGGAGGTGCGCACTCTGGAGGTCCCGTTCATCCTGGACGACGGCCAATCCATCGCCCGGCTTGTCTACGAGGAGCTGGCCGAGCGGCCCAGCAAGCTCTACGGCCACAGCATCGCGTCCCACTATCAGGGCCAGGGCCTGAAGCTCTCCAAGCACTTCAAGTAGGGGTGCTGCCGCAGTCCTTCAGCCACAGTCTGCGACAAATCGGACGGGCGCGGCGGCGCCGGCTGCGCTCGCCATATTCGCGGCGCCGTCGTGCAATAGAGACCGCTCGCACGAGGAAATGACCCCCTTCCCGCAGATTGCGGCGCAAGGCGGCATTGTATTTGATATAGGCTTGCTTTGCGGGCTTGCTTTGCGCCCGGGCGCCCCAACGTCTTGGTGATTTGCCGGTGGAAGGACAAGGATGAAGCGCAGCGCGGGATTGATCGCCACGCTTGCCCTGATGATGGTGTGTGCCGCGGCCGTGGCGCGGGCGCAGGACGCTGCAAGCCAGCTCGACTGCTTCGGCAAGGACAACGAGCGGCGCATCTCGGGATGCACGGCCCTGATCGACAGCGGCGTCATCGCCAGCCAGGCGCAGCTCTCCAGCATCTACGCCATGCGGGCGCTCGGATACTCGCTGAAGGGCGAGTACGCCACCGCCATCCGCGACTACGACGTGGCCATCCAGATGCAGCCCAACTTCGCGGTGGCGCTCAACAACCGGGCCTGGGCCTATTTCCGCTGGGGCAAAGCCGCCAGCGGGTTGTCCGACGTGGAAGAGTCGCTGCGGCTGGAGCCCACCGCAGCCCACACGCTCGACACCCGTGCCCACATCCGCCAGGTCATGGGCGACCCGAAGGGCGCGCTCAGCGACTACACCAAGGCCATGTATTTCGGGGGGGTGGAGATGACGCGGCTCTACCAGTGCGGCCTCACCGAGGCCGGCCTTTACGAGGGCCGCATCGACGGCATCTGGCGCCGGGAGCTGCAGGAGGCGATGGAGAAGTGCGTGGTCAGCACGACCTGCGATCCGCTCCCCGCCGACGAGCAGTGCCGGCCATCTGTGTCGTAGGAGGGAGGAGCGCGCCGGCTTGTCCTCGCGCGGTGCGGCACCGCAGCTTACGCCGCCAATGGCCGATGCTCCGCGGGGCTTCGAGGCGTGCGCGGCGATTTCCTGGGAGTCGTGGCGAGCCGGTGCTGGAGCGCTGCCGCTGACGCTACGGAGGGCCTGCAGAGGCTGGCGTAGTCGGCGACGAGCCGATCGAAGGCATGCTCGGCCGCGGCAATCTTCCGCGCGGCATCCGCATGCAGGGTGGTGAGAGTCGAACTCCGGTCCAGGCCCTGGGTGGCGTGGCGAACGATCAGCGCCCACTCCCGATCGGGCCCCAGTCTGCGGGAGCCTTCGGCCTCAGGCTGGTCGACGACGGTGTCGGTGGCAGCTATGGGCGGGGCTGGCTGACGGGGCTCGCCAAGGCGTACGATGAAGCCCGCGCACGCCACCAATCCCGTCAGGATGATGACCCACACAAGCACATCTGCCCAGTTACCGCTCAGATGCTGCATGATGGCCAGGGTTCACAGGTCCAGCGATGGACCGCAGGCGACTCTTATCGCCTCAATACCTCGGATTTACATCCAATATATTTCGGATGACTTAACGGCGATGCGCGCCATGCAGCTCCAGCCCGATCAGACGCCGCACCTCGTCGGCGCTCACACCGCGCTCCCGCAAGGACTTGAGGCTGGTGTCACGGGCGCTCTTGGCGAGCTTGCGGCCACAGTCGTCAACGATCAGCCGGTGGTGGCAATAGACGGGCTGCAGCAGGCCCAGCAGCACCTGCAGGAGCCGGTGCAGGCCGGTGGCGGCGTAGAGGTCGCGCCCGCGGGTGACATGGGTCACGCCCTGCCAGGCGTCGTCCACCACCACGGCGAGGTGATAGCTGGTGGGCACATCCTTGCGGACGATCACGGCATCGCCCCAACGCTCTGGGCGTGCCTCGACCACCTCGCGGGCTCGGCCGGCGCCGACCTCCACGAAGGTGAGGGGACAGCCGGCGAGCAAGGAGGCCGCCACCCTGCATGCCTTGGCGATGTCGATCCGCAGGGCGCAGGGCCGGCCCGCCGCCAACGCGTCGGCGACGTCGCGCTGATGCCGATCTCGCCACAGGCCCGGATAGAGCGGGGCGCCGTCGGGGTCTCTCACGGCGCCGGCGTTGGCCTCGATCTCGGAGCGCGAGGCAAAGCAGCGGTAAAGGACGCCCAGAGCCTCCAGCCGCTCGGCCGCAGCGCGGTAGGCGGGCATGCGGGCGGACTGGAACACCACCGGCTCCTCCCATGCGACGCCCAGCCAACGCAGGTCGTCAAAAACACCGTCCACGAACTCGGGCCGGGAGCGGCCTATATCGATGTCCTCGATGCGCACCAGGAAGCGCCCGCCGAC
>DATMZP010000606.1:0-3125 GCA_035573595.1 Hyphomicrobiaceae bacterium | reverse complement strand
TGGTGGAGATCGGCGCCGCGCTGGCGGCCTGCCGCGGCTTCGGCAGCGCCGCCCATGACGCCATCGAGCGCACGGCGGACGGCCGCTGGAGCCGTCCCACCAACCGCGCCGGCGGCCTCGAAGGCGGCGTCACCAACGGCGAGGACCTCGTCCTCACCGCCTACAAGAAGCCCATCTCCACCCTGCGCAAGGGACTGCCCAGCGTCGATCTCGACACGCTGGAGCCCCACGCCTCGCAATACGAGCGCAGCGACGTGACCGCGCTGCCCGCCGCCGGCGTCATCGCCGAGGCCATGGTGGCCCTCGTGCTGGCGGACGCGCTGCTGGAGAAGCTCGGCGGTGATTCGATGGCCGAGGTCAGGGCGCACTGGGAGGCTACGCTCGCGCAGCAGAAGGCCTGGCCGTTAACCTGACGCCAAGAGTCACTGCTGTCGCCATCCCCTGCGCCGCCTCGGGCCCCTCACCACCCCGGCCCTCCTCTCCCACCTCACGCCCACCCTCCCGGGGAGAGGAGGGAGACTGCAGAAGAAATTTGCTTTGCTTTTTTCAACCCCCTCTCTCCCGGGGGAAGGGTGTGCGGTGGGAGAGAGGGGGAAGGGGGAGTGAGGGGCCCGCGGCGGCGTAGGAGCCCGTATATTGTCGAATTTGGACGTCAGGTTAACGCGTCCCCCGCTCCCGCAGATTTTCCTCCTGGAACAGCCGCACCCGCGCCCGCATGATACCGGCGCGGCCGAGATATCCGAGCAAGCGGCGGCGGTCGTTCCGATCGACGATGGGCAGGCGGCCGATGTCATGCGCCAGCATGCGCGCTACGGCGTCGCGCAGGAGCTCGTCGGGATAGGCGACGATGAGGTCCCGCGTGCCGGCCTCCAACACGCTCGCTCCTCGCCCTTCGCCTTCCATCGCCCGCATCAGGTCGCTGCGCGTGATGATCCCCGCCAGCTCGCCCCGCGCGTCGACGATGGGAACGCCCTGGCGGCCGGTCAGCGCCGGATCGCCGGCGGCGATGCGGGCGGAGAGCTCGGCCACCGTCATCGTCTCCGGGATGGTGACCACGCCGCGGTCCATCACCTCGCCGATGCGGTGCACGTCGAAGGGATCGACGCTGTACTCGCGCACCAGGTGATGGCCGCGCCGGGCGAGCTTTTCGGTGAGGATCGAGCGGCGCAGCAGCAGGACGGTCACGCCGTGCGCCACCACCGCTCCCACCAGCAGCGCCGGCAGCACGTTCCAGTCGTGCGTCAGCTCGACGGTGAAGAGGATCGCCGTCAGCGGCGAGCGCATCGTGCCGCCCATCATCGCCGACATGCTGACCATGGCCCACAGCCCGGTATCGCCGACCGGGATCAGGCCCGCCTCGAGCGCCCCCAGGCCGCCGCCCATGATGAGCAGCGGCGCGAGCACGCCGCCCGAGGTGCCCGATCCCAGGGCCACCGACCAGACCAGGGCCTTGAAAAAGAGCAGCGACGCCGCCGAGCCGCCAGTGAGATGTCCGGCGAGCAGATCCTGAATGGTGTCGTAACCGACCCCCAGCACGCGCCGGTCGAGCAGGCCGCCGACGCCTACCGCCAGGCCGCCGAGGATCGGCCACCACATCCAGTGCACCGGCAGCTTGGCGAAGAGGTCCTCGCAGGCGTAGACGAGAGCGGTCAACAACCCAGATGCCAGACCGGCCAGCAGTCCGACGACGACGGCGAATCCAAGCGTCTCGGCCCCCAGGACGGCATGGCCGGGGACCGGGAAGATCGGCCCGGCGCCGAGCAACGGCACCCGCACCACCGCCGCGACGACCGAGGCGACCGCCACCGGGATGAAGCTGCGCGGCTTCCACTCGAAAAGCAACAGCTCGACGGCCAGCAACACCGCCGCCATCGGCGTGGCAAAGATGGCCGCCATGCCGGCGGCGGCACCGGCGACCAGCAGCGTCTTACGCTCCGCCGAAGACAGATGGAAGAGCTGGGCGATCAGCGAGCCCACGGCGCCGCCGGTCATGATGATGGGCCCCTCGGCGCCGAACGGGCCGCCGGTGCCGATGGAGAGCGCCGAGGAGACCGGCTTGAGCACGGCGACCTTGGGCTCGACGCGGCTCCGGCCGATGAGGATGGCTTCCAGCGCCTCGGGGATACCGTGGCCACGGATCTTCTCGGAGCCGTAGCGCGCCATCAGGCCGATCACCAGGCCGCCGATCATCGGCACCAGCACCGCCCAACCCCCCAGTTGATTGCCGGCCGGCGACACGAATTGGGACGAGAAGCGCTGGTAGTAGGCGAGGTTCGTGATGACCGCGATCAGCCAGACCAGCGCGTAGGCAACCAGCGCCGCCGCCACGCCGATTCCCACGGCCAGGCCGGAGAGCACCAGGACGCGGCGGTCGGTGCTGAAGTCCGCCAGCTCGTCTCGTTGGTGATGCGGCTTCGGGTGAGAGACTTCAGTTTGAGCGACCACGGAATCCTCGCGCAGGGTCAACGCCGCTTTGATTGCGGCGCGATCCATCGTAGCACGATGTTTTCCATGCGCTATGATGCCCGCTCTCATGGCCCTCACCTTCGGCGCCCTCCTGCTCGTCATCGCCTGCAGCCTCGCCTGGGGAGGGTGCGATCTCTCGCGCAAGCTCCTGTCCGGAAAGATCCGGCCCATGCCGCTGGTCGTCCTGCTGACCGTGGCGGCGGTTCCATTCTTCCTGGTCTGGATGCTGGTCGACGGCCTGCCCGAGGTCCGTCCCTCCTACTGGGCGCCGGCCCTCGGCTCGGTCGCGCTCAACGTCGGGGCCAACCTCGCCTTCTTCGTGGCCCTGCGCAGCGGGGCTCTGAGTGTCGCGATTCCCCTGTTGTCACTGACCCCGGTGTTCACGACGCTCCTGGCCATCCCACTGCTGGGCCAGCAACCCACGCCTCTCCAGGGGCTGGGCATCCTGCTGGTGGTCGCCGGAGCGTTCGTCATCAGCCTGCCGGAGGAGGGAGAGCTCTCGCCGGCCGCGGCCTGGCGGGCCTGGCAGAGCGACCGCAGCGCCCTCTGGATGGTGCTGGTGGCGCTCTGCTGGTCGCTCGCCGTGCCCTTGGACAAGCTGGCGATGGATCGGGCCAGCGGTCCGCTGCACGGCCTCGTGCTCAATGCCGGTGTCGGGG